>JAVEEJ010000226.1 GCA_030840515.1 Frankiaceae bacterium
CGCTTCCCCGCGCTGGCTGAGCGCGGAGGAGCAACAGGCGTGGCGGGCCTACCTGGGGATGTCGGTGCGCTTGTTCGACCTCCTCGACCGCGAGCTCCAGCGGGATTCGGGCATGCCGCACGGTTACTACGAGATCCTGGTGCGGCTCTCCGAGGCTCCCGAGCGCGCGCTGCGGATGAGTGACCTGGCTGACCGCTCGCTGTCGTCCCGCAGCCGGATCTCCCATGCGGTCGCCCGCCTCGAGGAGCGCGGCTGGGTGCAGCGCCGGCCCTGTGCGGGCGACGCGCGCGGGCTGCTCGCCGTCCTCACCGACGAGGGGTTCGCCGCACTAGCCGATGCCGCGCCCGGCCACGTCGAGGCGGTGCGCGAGAACTTCATGGACCTGCTGACGCCCGCGCAGGTGAAGGCGCTGCGTGGTATCGGCGAGACGGTGCTCGGTCACCTCGGCGGCGAGGAAGCGCTGCTCAACCGTCCTTAGCCGACCAGCTGGGCGATCGGGTCGGGCAGACGGCTGACGATCACCAGTCGTCGGGTGGCCCGGGTCACCGCCACGTAGAGCGCGCGCATGCCCGCCGTGGTCTCGGCGACAAGGGCCTCGGGCGCGAGTACGACGCACCCGTCGTACTCGAGTCCCTTTGCCTCCCACGGGTCGACCACCGCGAGCCGCGGGTCCAGCGCGCCCAGCCAGTCGCGCGCGTCGGACGCGAGCGTGTGCGGTGCGATGACCCCCACGGTGCCCGGCACTGCGGTGAGGACGGTGGCCACCGCGTCGCGCAGGGCTGAGGGCAGGTCGTCGGTGCTGATGACCTCCACCTCGTCGCCGCGGTCGCGGACCGCCGTCGGGGGCGTCAGCGCCGGGTCGAGCCGGCGCAGCACCCGAGCTGCGAGCTCGGCCACCGAGCCCGTCGTGCGGTAGTTCGTTGTCAGCTCGTAGGAGGTCAGCCCCCGGCGACCGGCGGCGGCGTGCAGGGCTTCGCGCACCTCGCTGACGTCGGCCCATGAGCTCTGCGCCCAGTCACCGACGACGGTCCACGTCGCGCCGCGGCCACGGCGCGACAGCATCCGCCACTGCATCGGGCTCACGTCCTGCGCCTCGTCGACGACGATGTGCGCGTAGCCCCGGTGCGCCTCGTCGAACGCCCGTTGTGCCCGGCGCGAGGTGCGGTCCGCGAACGTCGTGACCTCCCCGATCTCGGAGGGCTCCTCCTCGACCTCCTCCTCCGGCGCGCCGTAGAGGTCGCCGGACGGCGTCTCGCCGAGCAGGTCGACGAGCTCGTCGAGCAAGGCGACGTCGGCGACAGTGAGGGCAGGGCTCGCGGGGAGGTCGTCGTCATCGTCGGACGCCTCCCGACTCGTCGGCCACGCGTTGCCGGCCCAGGCGTCCCGCAGGGCGTTGACCTGCTCGGGACGCAGCCCTCCGCGCACCACCGACTCCAGGGGTACCGCCCCGCTGCGTAACGCGTCGAGCACTTGGCGGCCCGTCAGGATCGGCCACAGGGAGTCGAGCGCGGTGCGGAACCGGCTGTCGTCGGCGAGTGCGTAGGCGAGCTCCTCCCGCAGCGCCGCCCGCGTGTCGGCGCGCCAGTCACGCGCACCAGCCGCGCGTGACCAGGCGGACCAGACCAGCTCACCCAAGGCCGAGGCAGCAGCGCGCCGCATCGAGTTGTGCCCGCGGCTGCTGGCGGAGAGCTGGCGGAACCGACCCTCGATAGCGCCGACGCCGACCACGACCTCCTGACCGCGGTAGGTGAGCCGAAGCTCGCGCACCGGACGTCCCGTGGCTACCCGGTCGACGGTGCGGCGCAGCACGCCGGCCATCGCCGCCGAGCCCTTGGCCACGGCCACATCCGGCGAGTCGGTCAGCGTTGCCGGCGACCCGGGCACCAGCTGTCCAAGGCTCGCGAGAGTGGCGCTGGTCTCGCCGAGCGTCGGCAGCACCTGGCCGATGTAGCGGATGAACACTCCTGATGGGCCGACGACCAGAACGCCGCGCCGCGAGTAGCGCTCGCGGTGGGCGTACATCAGGTAGGCCACGCGATGCAGGGCGACGGCGGTCTTGCCCGTTCCCGGCCCGCCCGTGACGAGAACCGCACCGCTGTCGGCGGCCCTGATGATCTCGTCCTGCTCGCGCGCAATCGTCGCCGCGATGTCGCGCATGTGCGGTCCGCGCTCCCGTGCGAGAGCAGTGAGGAAGGACCCCTCGCCGATGACGCTCGACTCCTCGAGGTCGGCACTGGCGTCGAGCAGCTCGTCATTGATTCCCGTGACCGTGCGGCCGCGGCTGGTGATGGTGCGACGACGGGCGACGCCCAGCGGCTCGACCGGGGTGGCGCGATAGAACGCCGCGGCGGCGGGGGCCCGCCAGTCGACGACGAGCGGGTCGAGCTCGGCGGTGCGCACTCCGATTCGGCCGATGTGCAGCGTGCTCCCGTCCATCTCGTCGATGCGACCGAAGACGAGTCCCTCGTCGGCGTTGTCCAGCTCGGCCCTCCGAGTGGCCGCTGCATGGGCGAACACGTCCCGCTCGAAGACGGCCTGGTGCGTCCCACCACGCGTGCGCTCAGCGCTCGCGAGCGCACGGTCGGCCTCGGCCCGCAGCTCGTCCAGCCGGGCGTGCGCGACGTCGGAGTGCGCCTGCTCGACGGCCAGCTCGTGCGCCAGCACGTCGTCGGCGATGCGACCCTGCGACGTCATGGTGGGCAAGCCTCCCATCGCCTCTCCTACGGTGTGCGGGTGACCCGGATCCCCGAAGCGGACGACCTGTGGGTCGTCGACCCGGACCTGTTCGTCGCGGCGCGCGACGGCCTGGTCCGGGAGCTGCGTGCGGGCGGCAACCACGACGAGGCGGCGCGCATCAAGGCGATGCGCAAGCCCTCACGCGACGCGTGGGTGGTGAACCGTCTGGCGCGCGAGGATCAGGCGGCAGTTCGCTCGGTCATCGACGTCGGCACACGACTGCGTACCGCTCTCGAGGCCGGCGAGGCGGACCAGCTGCGCACGCTCTCGGCTCAGCGGGCAGCAGCGGTCGAGGCCGCGCTCGCAGCAGCGCAAGAGCTGGTGGGACGACTGACCCCCTCGGTCGCGGAGGCGGTGCGAGCGACTCTCGGTGCGGCGCTCGCGGACTCTGAGGCGGCCGAGCTCGTCAAGGACGGCAGGCTCACTACCGGCCTCGTGTACGCCGGACTGGGTGTGGCGCCCGCGACACCAGCCGGTCCCACACCACTGGAGAAGGCGCGCAGCGGCAAGCGCAACACGACCGTCGAGCCAGCCACGTCCGGGGTCACCGCGCGCGGCCCGGCGTCCGTGACGCGACTCGAGCGGCCGGACGCCGCCCGGGTGAGAGCTGCCGAGCAGGCGCTGCGGGCGGCCGAAGACGAGGTCACTGCCACGCAGCTCGCGAGGGCGGAGGCGCAGGAGCAGGTCGACGAGCTGGCCCAAGCGCTGGACGAGGCGAAGGAGCTGCTCGCCGAGGCGCAGCTGGAAGCGCGCAAGGCCAACCGGGCTCGTGACGCCGCCGCCGCAGCGCTCGATCGCCTGCGTCGTCGGGGCTCGTGATCGGGCCAGGGCGCACCGCACGCCTTGCGGCCGGTGCGGCGGTGCTGACGGTCGGCGTACTCGCAGCCGCCTGCGCTCCCTCGGCACCCACCGAGCCGCCGGTGGTTGCGGGACCTCTCCCCGCGTCACGGATGCCGCAGACCGGCCAGCCCCCTGGGGTGCCGGCGGGCGCACAGCGCGCCACAGTGGATCGCATCGTCGACGGCGACACGTTCTGGGTGCGTGCGAGCGGCGCCGGCCTGCTGCCTGTGGGACGCCGGGTGAAGGTCCGTCTGCTCGAGTACGACACACCGGAGCGCGGGCAGTGCTGGTTCGCGGAGGCGACGGCGCGCCTCGCGCAGCTCACGCCGGTGGGGTCGGTGGTGTGGCTGGAGTCGGACCGGGAGCTGCTCGACCGCTACGGGAGGTCGCTGCGTTACGTGTGGACACCGCGCGGGGTGCTCGTCGACGCCGAGATGGTGAGGCTGGGGATGGGGCGTGCGCTTCTGGTGCGGCCGAACGCTGCGCGGATCGACCTGATCAGAGCGGCGGAGCGCGACGCGATGCGAGCAAGGCGAGGGCTCTGGGCGGCTTGCTGACCTGAGGTGCAGTGGTGCGGGAGCTCAGGCGGCGAAGGCGAGGGTCTGCTCGACGACCTCGACCAGCGCGGCGAAGTCGAACGGCTTGGACAGCACGGCCTGCACGGGTTCGCGCCGGGCCCGTTCGGTCAGCTCGTTCGGCGGAGTCGCGCTGATCATGACGATGCGGGTGCTGGCGGTGACCTCGTCGAGGCGGAGCTGGTGCGCCACCTCCCAGCCGTCGATGCCGGGCATCATCACGTCGAGGGTGACGACGTCGGGCGAGACGTCATGCGCGATCCGGACCGCTTCCTCCCCATCTGCGGCGCGGAACACCTGATAGCCGGCCATCTCGAGGATCGCTTCGATGAAGCCGGCGACAACCGCGTCGTCCTCGACGACCAGCACGCGGATCGGCCCCTCGGGCCGGCGTGGTGCGGGCACCTTCATGGCTCCCTTGTCGGCAGATCTCCTGAGGCCTGAAGCGAATGGCGGGGTGGGCGCGCAGATCCGCGGGACAGACCAGGACCAATGCGTGCGAGTCGTCAGCCGACGAGCTCAGACCTGTCGGCCCAGCACCGCACGATGTCGCGGACGCTGAGCACGCCGGTCACCTCGCCGCGCTCGAGCACCACCAGGTGACGGAACCCGCCACGGAGCATGGCCTCGGCAGCCGTCTTCAGATCCCAGTCGGGCGCGGCGAAGACGAGGTCGCCGGTCAGGTGGGCCTGCGCGGTCTCGACGTCGGGGTCCTGCCCCGCACCGATGGCGTCGAGCACGTCGCGCTCCGTGAGGATGCCGATTCCCTCGCTGTCGGGATCGACGACGACCGCTGCGCCGACGCGCTTGGCCGACATGAGGCGTGCCGCTTCCCGGAGCGAGTGCTCCGGTCCGATGGTCAGCACGACCGTGCTCATGCCGTCGCGCACCTGCATGTGAGGCACCTCCTGGGGTCGATCTTGCGCTAGCGCCGCACCCGGCCACAAGTGGCGCGCCCGAGAACCGCCCGTGAGCCGGTGGCAGGATCGCTGCCCTCATGGCCGTGACGTCCGCCCTCCCCGGAACTGCCAGCCGCACCGACCGCCGTGAACTGGTGGCGTCGGCGGCGGTCCTGACCTGGGTCCCGCTGGTGCTGGGCATCGACTCTCGCGTCAGCGCCGGCAGCCAGGTCATCCTCGGCGTCGCGACGTGGCTGCTCCTGATCATGCTGCTGCGCAGGGAATCAGGGCTCACTCGCGCGCAGGTGGTCGTCGTCGTGCTCTTCGCCACCGCCGTCGAGTACACCTTCAGTGCGTGGCTGGGTGTCTACCGCTACCGGCACGGCGGCGTCGCCGCCTACGTACCGCCCGGACACGGGCTGGTCTACCTGTGCGCACTGGACCTCGGCCGGTCGACACTGTTCCGCGCGCACCGCCGTGCGGTCCTGGCCGCGGCACTGACCGGGTGTGGCGGGTACGCCGCCTGGGGACTGCTGCTGGCTGATCGCACCGACGTGCTCGGAGCCTTCTGGTTCGGCTGCCTGGCGGCGTTCTGCTGGAAGGGCAAGCAGCCGCTCGTCTACGCGGGCGCGTTCGTCGTGGTGACCTACCTCGAGCTGCTGGGCACGCGGCTGGGCTGCTGGACCTGGTCGTTGCACGACCCTACGGGCTGGATCCCCATCGGCAACCCACCGAGCGGCGCAGCCGGCGGCTACGGCTGGTTCGACGCGGCCGCGCTCGCCTTCGCCCCGGCCTTGGTCGCCCGATGGGAACGTCGCCGGGAGCCGGTGTCGGAATGAGCCACGGGCACGAGCACGTCACCAGCTCAGGCCGTCATCAGCGCCGGCTCGCCGTCGTACTCGCGCTGACCGTGCTCGTCCTTGCGCTGGAGATCATCGGGGCCGTCGTCACCGGGTCGTTGGCGCTCGTGGCCGACGCTGTGCACTTGGCGGTGGATGCCAGTGGCATCGCTTTGGCACTGGCTGCGGTTCGTGTTGCGCAACGACCCTCAACAGAGCGGCGCACGTTCGGACTGCAGCGCGCGGAGGTGCTGGCGGCAGGCGTCAGCGGTCTGCTGCTGATCGGTCTGGGTGGTTACGTCGCGGCTGAAGCCATCGCGCGGCTGGTGCACCCGCGGGCCGTCGAGAGCGGACCGATGGCCGCCGTGGCGGTGGTCGCGCTCGCCGTCGCGTTGGCGTGCGTCGGTCTGCTCGCCAGTGCCCGCGACAGCAGCATCACGTTGCGCGCCGCGTTCCTCGAGGTCCTCTCCGACGCGCTCGGTGCGGCGGCGGTGCTCGTCGCCGCGGTGCTCATCCACACCTGGGGTGCACTGCGGGCCGACCCGGTCGCGTCACTTGTCGTGGCGGCGCTCGTCGTGCCGCGCACCATCCGGCTGCTGCGTGACGCCGCTGAGGTGCTGCTGGAGGCGACGCCACGAGGCATGAGCCTGACCGAGGTGCGCGACCACCTCCTCGGCGTGGCGGGCGTCGTCGAGGTCCACGACCTGCACGCCTGGACCATCACCAGCGGCTCGCACGCCGTGTCGGCCCACGTCGTCGTGGACTCCGCGACACTGGCCGCCGGTATCGGTCCTGTCCTCGACGCCCTGCAGCACTGCCTGCACGACCACTTCGGCGTCGCGCACGGCACCTTCCAGGTCGAGCCTGGAGAGCACGCGGAGCACGAGGCCGCTGCGCACCCCTAGTGCTAGCCGCAGCCGCTTGTCAGACGCCCAGGGCCGCGAGAGCTGCGTCGTGCAGCAGCCCGTTGCTGGCCAGCGAATTGCCGTGCCCGGCGCCCTGGACGCCGTTCAGGCCGGTGAACCTCCCGCCTGCCTCGGTGACGACGACCTCAAGCGCCGCCAGGTCCCAGAGCGAGACCTCGGGCTCCGCGGCGAGGTCCACGGCACCCTCGGCGACGAGGCAGTAGGACCAGAAGTCTCCGAAGGCCCGAGTTCGCCACACGGTTTCTGTGAGGGCTAGGAGGCGCTCCCGGGCCACGCCCCATCCCGACAGCGACGAGTAGGACAAGTAGGCGTCGGACAGTGAGCCGACCGCGGAGACGGCGAGCCTGCGCGGTCGCTCGCCTCCCTCGGCGACCCAGGCGCCTTCCCCCCGGGCGGCCCACCAGCGACGGTTGAGGGCGGGAGCGGACACGACGCCGACGACGCCTACGCCGTCGACGCGCAGCGCGATGAGCGTCGCCCAGACTGGCTGGCCGCGGACGAAGTTCTTGGTCCCGTCGATCGGGTCGATGATCCACTGCCGGCCGTCCGTCGTACTCGTCCCGCCCAGCTCCTCGCCTAACACGGAGTCTGCCGCGCGGTGCTCGGCCAAGGCCGAGCGCAGCGCTGCCTCGACGGCGGTGTCGGCGTCGCTGACGGGCGTGAGGTCCGGCTTCGTCTCGACGCGGAGGTCGAGGGCCCTGAACCGGTCGCGGGTGATCTGGTCTGCCAGATCCGCGAGAGAGAGCGCGAGCTCAAGATCGTCGGCGAAGCTCACCCGGGGAGGGTACGGGGCCACCCAGGGACGCCGCGTATCGTTCCCGCGGCGCCCCGGACATGTCCCCCCACATGGCCGGGGCGCCGCCGTCTCCATGCGGCTCGGCCGACGGTCGCGGGTAGCGTCGGCGGGTGGACTCGGACCTGCGCCTGCTGCTCGGCCTGTTCGCCGAAGAGGACCGGCTCAAGGTGATCGCCGCGCTCGTTCTCGACGGACCGGGTGACGTCGTCGCGGTGGCGAGCCGAGCTGGGCTGGACCCGCGAGTCGCGCAACGCGCGCTGAGCCGGCTCGACGCGGGCGGGCTGGTCGAGGAGATCGACGGACGGTGGCAGCTGCGGCTCGAGGTGGTGCGGGCCGCCATCCGCGACGCGACGCCGCCACGAGCCGATGACCCGGGGGAAGGACGCGACCCCTCCACCGCCTCGGTGCTGCGGGCATTCGTGCGTGACGGACGGCTCGTCTCCATGCCCGCCCAGCGCAGCAAGCGGCGCGTGATCCTCGACCACGTCGCGCGTTCCTTCGAGATCGGTGTGCGCTACCCCGAGCCTCAGGTCGACCTGATCCTGCAGACCTTCCACCCCGACTACGCCGCACTGCGCCGCTACTTGGTGGACGAGCAGTTCCTCAGCCGGGAGAACGGTCTCTACTGGCGCACCGGCGGGACAGTCGAGCTCTGACCTATTCCAGCTCTGAGTCACGGTTGCCGCGGGCACCGAGCAGCCGGCGGTAGGACACCAGCCGCGCGGGGTCGGCCGCTCCGCCGTCCAGAGCGCAGTGCGGGTCCGTGCCGGTGTGGTCGCAACCCGGCGGGCAGGCCTCGACCAGCTCGAGCAGGTCAGGGAACGCAACGAGCAGGCTCTGGGGCGAGACGTGCGCGAGACCGAACGATCGCACCCCGGGTGTGTCCACAACCCAGCCGCCGCCCGCCAACGGAAGCGCCACCGCGCTCGAGGAGGTGTGTCGCCCCCGCCCGGTTACGGCGTTGACGACGCCGGTGCTGCGCATCGCGTCGGGCACCAGCGCGTTCACCAGAGTGGACTTGCCGACGCCGCTGTGCCCCACGAGCACGCTGGTGTGACCTGTGAGCCGCGCGTGGACGTCGGCGACGTCGGCTCCTTTCGTCCAGGTCAGGTAGCCGACCTTCAGTGGCGCGTAGGTCTCGAGCAACGCAGCGGGTGAGGCCAGGTCGGTCTTGGTGAGGCAGAGCAAGGGCAGCAGGCCGGCGTCGAACGCCGCGACGATGCAGCGGTCGATCAGCCGCGGCCGGGGCTCGGGGTTGGCGACCGCGGTGACGATCACCAGCTGGTCGGCGTTGGCGACCAGCACCCGCTCCACGGGGTCGGTGTCATCGGCCGACCGCCGCAACACGGACCTGCGTGGGTCCACCCGCACGATCCGCGCAAGGCTGTCCCGGCCGCCGTCGAGCTCGCCCTCCACCCCGACCCGGTCCCCGACGACGACGCGGCCGCTGCGGCCGAGCTCCCGGGCGCGCACGGCAACGACCGGCCGCCCGTCGATCAGGCACGTGTAGCGCCCCCGGTCGACGGCCGTGACCATCCCATCGACGGCATCCGCGTGCTCGGGTCGGGTGCGCGTGCGTGGGCGGCTTCCCTTACCCGGGCGAACCCGGACGTCGTCCTCGTCGAGGTCTCGACGCCGGGTCATGGCAGCACGGGGGCAGCGGTCAGCATCTGCTCCCACATCGCCACGAAGCGCGGCAGGGTCTTCGCGGTCGTTTCGACGTCTCGTACGAGGAGGCCGGGCACTCGCAGGCCGAGCACGGCCGCCGCCATGGCGATCCGGTGGTCGTCGTAGGTGTCCACCACAGCGCCGTGCAGCGGGCGCGGCCGAACGGCGATCCCGTCGGGCAGCTCCTCCGCGTCGCCCCCCAACCGGCGCAGCTCAGTGAC
>JAVEEJ010000228.1 GCA_030840515.1 Frankiaceae bacterium
GCCTCAGTCTGGACCCTTGCTGTGAGAACGCTGTGAGCCTCCGCTCCCACAGCCAGAAGGGACGCAGGCTCCCACTCGGGCCTGGCGCTCTTCGGCCTTCGGCCTCGAGCACACGGCCCTCGCGTGACCTCCGTCCCTTCTGAATAGCGGGCTAGTCGCTCTTCGCTCAGAGCATCTAGGTTGTGGCGCTCGCCAGGGTCACCGTGATCGTCTGCGTCTTGCCAGCGCGCAGGAACTGGATCGCGACCTTGTCGCCGGGCTGGTGGGCGCGCACTGCGGCGGCGAGGGCCGACGAGCTGTCGATTGCGGTGTCCCCGATCTTGGTGACCACGTCGCCCGCTTGCAAGCCGGCCTTAGCGGCGGCGCTGCCCGCGACGACGGCTTGGATCAGGGCGCCGTCACCGGTCTGGGCGTCGGTGACGTTGACGCCGAGCACGGCGTGGGTGGGCGTCTGGCCGTTGATCAGCTGATCCATCACCGACTTCGCCTCGTCGATCGGGATGGCGAAGCCGACGCCGATGTTGCCGTTGGTGCCGGCGGTCGCGATCGCGCTGTTGATCCCGACGATGTGACCGGTGCTGTCGACGAGCGCGCCGCCGGAGTTGCCCGGGTTGATCGCCGCATCGGTCTGGATCGCGTCGCCGAGGCTCGCCGTCTGCGTGGACTGCTGCTGCCCGAAGGGGTTGGTGTTCTGGCTGTCGCGAAGGCTCACCGTGCGGTGCAGCGCGGAGACGATGCCGGCGCTGACCGACCCGTCGAGTCCCAACGGGCTGCCGATCGCGAGGACTGTGTCGCCGACGTGGAGCCCGGCGCTGGAGCCGAGGGTCGCGACTGTGAGGCCGCTGACGCCGGTCATCTTGATGACGGCCAGGTCGACGGACGGGTCGCGGCCGACGATGGTGGCGGCCGCAGTGCTGCCGTTGGACAGCTTCACCGAGATGGTCCCGCCGCCGTCGGCCGCAGCCTCGACGACGTGGTTGTTCGTCAGCACCATGCCGTCGCTGCGCACGATCACGCCCGAGCCCTCGTCACCGCCGCCCTGCGTGGTGACGGTGATCGACACGACGCTCGGCTGCACTGCCGCGGCCACCCTGGCGAGCTGCTCGGTGGGGCTGGTGCCGCCGCTGACCGACGTCGCTGCGCCGGTGATCACGTTGTTCGTGGTCGAGGGGGTGTCCCCCCGCGTGGCCACCAGGGCCCCGGTCGCTCCGCTGATCGCAGCGACCAGGGCCACACCCACGACACCCAGGAGCAGCCGGCCCCGTCCACCGCCACCGCCGGTCCCCTGGGCGACGTCGCCGGTCCACGGCGGCGGGGTTCCCCCGAGCACCTCGGTGGGGTGGGTGTCGTCGTACTCGTCGCCGACGGACAGCGGGGGGAGGGTCTGCGTCGGAGCAGCCGAGGACCACATGGGCCAGCTGTCCTCGCGGGAGTCGTGATCGGTCATGCGCCGACTCTGTGCCCGCGAACTGAACGACGGTTGCGAGGAACCTGGGAGCCGGCTGTGAGCGCACCGTTGTCCACAGATTCGGCAGGAGCAGGTTCTGCCCGCCACGGAACCACGAGGCTGAGCGCATGCCAACACCAGACCCACACGACCTGCTCGCGATCCTTCAGGAGCACTACAAGCCGCGTGAGGAGGGCTGGCTCTGGGTTGCGCTCCTGCGCGACGGCGAGGAGGGCGGCGTCCTTCTTGAGATCGCGCGGGACGGCACCGACCTGCGCCAGCTCGTGCCGCAGCTGGTCCAGATAGTCGGCGAGTGCGGGGTGGAGCGCTGCCTCTTCGCTCTCTGTCGCGGCGAGGGCAGGCCCACCGAGGCTGATCGGGAGGTGTGGCGCAAGCTTCGGCACGAGATGGCTGACGGGTTGCTCGACCTCGTCGTCTTCAACGACCAGCGGCTGTGGTCCATGCGCCGCGAGGACGCCGACGCGGCGGCGGCCGCCGGGTGAGCCGTCGGCTTCGCCAGAGACAAGAGTGCGCGAGGGGGGAGTTGAACCCCCACGCCCTTTCGGGCACACGGACCTGAACCGTGCGCGTCTGCCTATTCCGCCACTCGCGCGCGCCCGCCGAGGGTAGCAGCGCGTCGGCGGGCGGCCCCGCGGGTGGGCGAGCGCGACGGCAAGTCCGACGTCACCGCGCGGATACGATCCCCGCAGCGTGGGGAAGGGAGGCGACGTGGGCGTCTTGGACCGGTTCGAGCGGCGTATCGAGACGCTGGTCGAAGGCGCGTTCGCCAAAGCCTTCCGGGCGCACGTGCAGCCGGTGGAGATCGCGAAAGCCATGGAGCGCGAGCTCGACGACCGCGCGGCCATCGTCGCCCAAGGCCGCACGCTCGTGCCCAACCGCTTCGTGGTCGAGCTGTCCGCGGAGGACGCCGAGCGACTCGGGGCCTTCAGCGAGGTGCTGGCGGGGGAGCTCGCCACGACGGTGCGCGAACACGCCGCTGAGCAGCGCTACAGCTTCGTGGGTCCCATCAGCGTGGACTTCACGACCGAAGCCGACCTCGACACGGGGCTGTTCCGGATCCTCAGCGACGTCGCGCCCGGCGAGGGCCAGGCGCCGGCCGGAGCGGTCAGCGGTCCGCGGCTTGAGGACGCAGCCACCAATGAGACGTTCGCGCTGACCGCGCCCGTGGTCGTCTTGGGCCGCGGTGCCGAGGCAGACATCCGGGTCGATGACCCGGGCGTCTCGCGCGCACACGCCGAGCTGCGCCGGATCGGTGACGGAGAGCACGAGGTCACCGACCTCGGCTCGACCAACGGCACGTTCGTCAACGGCCACCGAGTGGCGCGCCAGCGGCTCTCCGACGGCGACCGGCTCGAGCTCGGCGGCGCCGTGCTGCTCTACCGGACGGCGGCCGGCTGACGTGCCAGAGCTCGTATTGCGCTTGGTCCAGCTCGGCTTCCTTGCCCTGCTCTGGCTGTTCGTGCTCGCGGCGGTCCGCGCCGTGCGCGCCGACATCTTCGGGCCCGCGAATCGGGCGGGGATCGCTCGCAACGTCGCTACGGCCCCTACCCCGAAGCAGGCGAAGCCGCCGCGT
>JAVEEJ010000258.1 GCA_030840515.1 Frankiaceae bacterium
GTCCTTCTCATCCAGCCCGAGATCGTCCAGCGGACCGTCATAGAGCGTGTCCGTGGTGCCGAGGATCGTCTGCGGGCCCCACGGGATGGCGAACATCGCGCGCGCGTCACCCTGCTTCGACGGCAGCAGAACCGAGGCCCGCTCGAGTGGCAGCCGGTCCCGCGGGACGACGACGTGCACGCCCTTCGACGGCTGCAGCGTCGTCGCGCGTCCCGGCTCCACCAGACCGAGCAGGCGGTCCGCCCAGACGCCGGTCGCGTTGACGATGTGACGTGCCCGGAGCGAGTACGCCGACCCGTCCAGGCGGTCGAGCACGGCGCACCCGGCGACCCGGTCGCCGTCCCACAGCACACCGGTGACCTGGCTGTAGGTGAGCGCCAGAGCGCCGAACCGCCGCGCCTCCTGGAGAACGGTCAGCACCAACCGCACGTCGTCCGTGGCGCAGTCGCCGTACACGTACGCGTAGTCCAAGCCGCTGCGCGCGAGGGCAGGCGCCCGTTCGATGGCCTCCTCGGCGGAGACCCGCTCGTGCCGTCGCACATCACGCAGCCGACCGCCCAGGGCGGCCGCGGCGAAGACGTCGTAGGTGGTGAGCCCAACCCCGAGGAGACGCCGTCGGGCCGTGTCGCTCCAGACCGGCAGCACGAAGTCCATCGGCCGCACCAGGTGCGGGGCCAGCCGCAGCAGCAGCTGGCGCTCGACCACGCCCTCGCGGACCAGGGCGAAGTCGTAGTTCTCCAGGTAGCGCAGGCCGCCGTGCACGAGCTTGCTGGACTTGCTCGAGGTGCCGGAGGCGAGGTCGCCCATGTCGAGGACGGCGACCGTCAGGCCTCGTGACGCGGCGTCCAGGGCGACTCCTGCGCCGGTGGCTCCGGCCCCGATGACCAGGACGTCCAGCTCGGCATCGGTTGCCGCGGCGATCTCCGCTTCCCGGTGCGCTTGGGAGAACGTCCGGGACATGCGGCCGATATTACCCGCCGGTAACAGGCGTGGTGACGGATCGCAGCGCAGCGAGCAGCCGGTTGAGGGAGGAGTCCAGGCCCCACCGGTCCGAGAGCTCGATGAGCGCGTCGGGGTGGGCCGGGGCGGCGGGGATCCCGTCGTCATAGCGGGGGAGCGGCAGGTCGAACGCGGCCCGCACCACGGCAGGGGCGTGCACCAGGTAGTCACGGGCCGCCGCCAGCTTCGCCTTGGCACCCGCGGGGAACCCGTCGTCGCCGCCCGCATCGAGGGCTGCGAGCAGCGCGTCCAGCGATCCCCACCGGCTGATCAGCGCAGCGGCGGTCTTGTCACCCACGCCAGGCACCCCCGGCAGGCCGTCGGAGGGGTCACCGCGGAGCACAGCGAAGTCGGCGTAGGCGCGCCCCGGGATCCCGTAGCGCCGCGTCACGTCCGCCTCGTCGACCACCTCCGCGTTGCGCACGCCCTTGCCGATGTAGACGATCGACACCGGCTTCGCGTCGTCGACGAGCTGGAAAAGGTCACGGTCGCCGGTGACCACCTCGACAGGGCCGCGGTCGCGCACCGCGATGGCGCCGATCACGTCGTCCGCCTCGAAGCCGGCGACGCCGACCCGCGCCAACCCGATGGCGTCGAGCACCGCCTCGATCACCGGCACCTGGGGCGTGAGCAGGTCGGGCACAGTCTCGCCGCCCTGCGGCGCCACGCGGTGGGTCTTGTAGGACGGCACGGCCGCGACCCGGAAGGCGGGACGCCAGTCGAAGTCCAGGCAGGCCACCAACCGGGACGGCCGTCGTTTCACCACCAGCTGGGCCACCGCATCGAGGAACCCCCGCACGGCGTTGACGGGAGTCCCGTCCGGAGCCGTGATGGTCTCCGGGACGCCGTGGAAGGCGCGGAACCACATCGACGCGCTGTCGAGCAGCAGGAGCGGTCCCTCAGTCACGCTGTGAGCGTAGTTACCCTGGCCTCGTGCCCGTCTCCCGCCAGCTTCCGTCCGATGAGGCCCGCTCGCTGCTGGAGCTGACCCGCGAGCTCGCCGTCGCCGAGCTCGACCCTCGGGTGGAGGCCGCCGAGGAGGCCGGCGAGTTCCCGCGCGAGGTCTTCCGCACCCTGGGCAAGGCCGGACTGCTCGGCCTCGCCTACCCGGAGGAGTACGGCGGCGCCGCGCAGCCGTACGAGACCTACCTGCAGGTCCTTGAGGAGCTCGCCAGCCACTGGCTGGCGGTCGCCCTCGGGGTGAGCGTCCACACGCTGGCGTGCTACCCGGTCGCCGCGTTCGGCAGTGACGAGCAGAAGGCCCGCTGGCTCCCCGAGATGGTGGGCGGCGAGCAGCTCGGCGCCTACTGCCTGTCCGAGCCCAACTCCGGGTCCGACGCAGCAGCCCTGTCGACGCGAGCGAAGCGCGAGGGCGACGAGTACGTCGTCAACGGGGTCAAGGCCTGGATCACGCACGGCGGCGTCGCGGACTTCTACAACCTCATGGTGCGCACCAACGACGACGGCCCGCGTGGGATCTCCTGCCTGCTGGCCGACGCGGCGACGCCGGGGCTGTCCGCAGCCCCGCCGGAGAAGAAGATGGGGATGCGCTCATCGACCACCGCCCAGGTGCTCCTCGACGATGCCCGGGTCGACGCCGATCGGCTGATCGGCGCCGAGGGGCAGGGCTTCACCATCGCGCTGGCGGCGCTGGACGGTGGGCGGCTCGGGATCGCCGCCTGCGCCGTGGGGCTCGCTCAGGGGGCGCTGGACTACGCCGTCGACTACGCCAAGGGACGCAAGCAGTTCGGCCGGCCGATCATCGATAACCAGGGGCTGTCCTTCATGCTGGCCGACATGGCCACCGCTGTGGAGTCGGCCCGCGCGCTCTACCTGTCGGCCGCGCGGCGTCGTGACGCGGGGGAGGCCTACGGGCGCTACGCCGCGATGGCCAAGCTGCATGCGACCGACATGGCGATGAAGGTGACCACCGACGCGGTCCAGGTGCTCGGCGGTTACGGCTACACCTCGGACTACCCCGCAGAGCGCTGGATGCGCGAGGCCAAGGTGCTCCAGATCGTCGAGGGCACCAACCAGGTCCAGCGTCTCGTCATCGGCCGCCACCTCGCCAAGAGCTGACGCCGGGGTCGCCGTACTC
>JAVEEJ010000278.1 GCA_030840515.1 Frankiaceae bacterium
GTGGGGGAGAGGTTCCTGAACCTGTGGAGCGAGCTCACCGGCAGGGACGCCGTACTCGCGCGCCGTTGGTGGTTGGTGACTCTCATCAACTCGGTCAACCTCGACGAGTGGCTCCCGGCCTACCCGCATTTGGGACTCGCGGTCGACGCCGCAACGGCGTGGAAGCGCCGAGACTGGCTGCGGGATAAGGCTCTGCAGGCAGCGCGCGGCTAGTCTGGAACGCATGACTGTGCGCCGGATCATGGGCACGGAGACCGAGTACGGCGTCTCCGTGCCCGGCCAGCCGCAGTTCAACGCGATGCTGGCGTCGTCGCAGGTGGTCAACGCGTTCCAGCCGCCCGTTGCCCGTGACCGGAGGGCGCGGTGGGACTTCGACGAGGAGACGCCGCTGCGCGATGCCCGCGGCTTCGACCTCTCGCGCGAGGTGGCCGACCCGACCCAGCTCACCGATGAGGACACCGGGCTCGCCAACGTCATCCTGACGAACGGCGCGCGCCTCTACGTCGACCACGCGCACCCGGAGTACTCCACGCCCGAGGTGACCGGGCCGCGCGACCTGGTGCTGTGGGACAAGGCGGGGGAGCGGGTGATGGCGGAGGCGGCGCGCCGGGCCGCACTCATCCCGGGAGCCGCTCCGATCCAGCTCTACAAGAACAACACCGACTCCAAGGGCGCGTCCTACGGCACGCACGAGAACTACCTGATGCCGCGTGCTACGCCGTTCGCGGCGATCGTCAGGCACCTCACGCCGTTCTTCGTGTCGCGCCAGGTGTTCGCCGGCGCCGGCCGGGTGTCGCTGGGTCAGGACGGGAAGGGCGTCGGCTTCCAGATCTCGCAGCGCGCTGACTTCTTCGAGGTCGAGGTGGGGCTCGAGACCACCTTGAAGCGGCCGATCATCAACACCCGCGACGAGCCGCACGCCGATCCTGAGAAGTACCGCCGGCTCCACGTCATCATCGGCGACGCGAACCTGTGCGAGGTGGCCACCTACCTCAAGGTGGGGACGACGTCGCTCGTGCTGGCGATGATCGAGTCGGGCTGGCTGACCACCGATCTCGCGGTCGAGGCTCCCGTCGCGTCGCTGCGGGCGGTGTCCCACGACCCATCCCTGCAGCACCTGCTGAGGCTGCGCGACGGCCGCAAGCTGACCGCCGTGCAACTGCAGATGGAGTACCTCGAGCAGGCCCAGAAGTACGTGCTCGACCGTCAGGGCTCCGACGTCGACGAGGAGACCGCCGACGTCCTGGCCCGGTGGGAGTCCGTGCTCGGCCGCCTGGAGCGAGATCCGATGGAGTGCGCCCGGGAGCTGGACTGGGTGGCCAAGCTCTCGCTGCTCGATGGGTATCGGACTCGGGAGGGACTCGAGTGGGACGCGTCGAAGCTTGCTCTCGTGGACCTGCAGTGGCACGACGTTCGCCCTGACAAGGGGCTCTACAACAAGCTCGTCGCGGCCGGCCGGCTCGATCGGCTCGTCAGCGACGAGGAGGTCATGCGCGCCGTGACCGAACCGCCCGAGGACACCCGTGCCTACTTCCGGGGGCGGTGCCTGCAGCGCTACCCGGAGGCGGTGGCCGCCGCCTCGTGGGACTCGGTCATCTTCGACGTCGGGCGTGACACGCTGCAGCGCGTGCCCACCCTGGAGCCGCTGCGGGGAACCAAGGCCCACGTGGGGGAGCTGCTGGACCGCTGCCAGACTGCCGCCGAGCTCGTCGAGGTGCTGACAGGACGCTGACCTGGGCTTTCGCCCAACTGCGCTACATCCACCTCACCACCTGACGTGCTGCGCAAGCCGTCACGACAGGGCAAATCGGGCCATTCACGCGAAGCGCCCCGCCAGGTGAGGGTGGACCTGTCGCCCCCCCCAATCACGAGGAGAGCTCCTTGCTGCCCGCGCACGCCCGCCTGCGTCCGAGCGCGCTTCTGGTCCTGCTGACCCTCATCGCGGCCGCGGTGTCGATGCCGGGCTCGGCGCGTGCGGACGAGGTGCCCGCACCGGTGGCCGCGGTGAGCTCCGTCGCAGCGACCCCGAGCGCGGTGGACGTCCGCAGTGCGGATGTCCCGGTGGCACTGACGGTCACGGTCACCGGAGGCAGCGCCGACGCAGGCGTGTCCGCGCTGCTCGACGGAACAACCACCCCCATCCTCCTGGCGGGGGACGCGCCACTCCCAGCCCTCGATGCTCCGCGGGTGTGGAGCGGGACCGCCGTAGTCCCGGCGCGGACGGAGCACGGCTCGCTCGGCGTCACCGTCGACGTCGCCGGGGCGACGAGCTACGTGCCGGACGTGGTCACGGTCTCCGACGCAGCTCCCACGGCGGTCGACTCGTTCACGGCCGATCCCGGGGTCACCGACCCGACCGTGGTGTCCCTCGCCTGGGTTCCGACCGCAGCCGATGGCTCCACTCCGGCCAGCAGTCTGAAGATCTCGGTCGACCCACTGCTCGCACCGGTCGCGGGGGACACGCTCTCCGGCACGGAACGCACGGTCCCCATCTCTGACGGAGCGCTCCTGTTGACGGGTGCCGCGCCGACCACGCGATACCGGGTCACCGCGACGCCGCTGAGCATGCCCTACGGAGCCGGGTCGCCCGTCAGCCGCGACGTGACCACGGGCGTGCCGGTCGCGTCGCCCTCGGGGCCTGCCTCAGTGTCGGCAAGCCCAGGGGACGCCGCCATGACGGTGACCTGGAAGGCGCCGCTGGACGACGGAGGACTGCCGGTCCTCGCCTACCGCATCACGCCTTATCCGAGCGGCCCGGTGGTCTGGGCCGGTCCGAACGACTCCTCGGCTCTCGTCGCGCCGCGCACCAACGGCGTTGCCACCTGGGCCGAGGTCGCTGCGGTCAACGCCCTCGGTG
>JAVEEJ010000283.1 GCA_030840515.1 Frankiaceae bacterium
CGGTCGGGCCGGTTGCCGTCGCGGGCGTCATCGTGGCGCTGCTGCTGGTCGCGGCGGCGGGGTCGTTCTGGGCAGAGCGTCGACGCGAGGAGGTCGCCCTCCTGGTGGCGCGCGGTGTCGGGCCGACGGCGCTCACCGCCAAGGCTGTGCTGGAGATGCTGCCCGCGCTGCTGGTCGGGTCGGTCGTCGGATGGGGCCTGGCCGTGGCGCTGGTGCGCGCTCTCGGGCCGAGCCCCGACCTCGCTCCGTCAGCGGTGGCCACCGGTGCCAAGACCGTCGCCGGCGCGATCGGGATCGGTGTGGTTCTGCTGGCCCTCGTCGCGGCGGCGCGCTTCCGGGCCGAGTCCGAACGCCGTCGCGGCGCGCGGGTCTCACGGCTGGCGTTGATCCCCTGGGAGCTCGGCCTGCTGGCTGTCGCCGGCGTGCTGCTGACCCGCCTGGTGAAGGGCGGGGCGGTCGCAGGAGGCACCGGCAGCGGCGCGGGATCGGTCGCGCGGATCGACCCGATCCTCGTCGCGTTCCCTCTAGTGCTGCTCGCAGGCGGCGTGGCGTTGGCGCTGCGCGCCTTGTGGCTGTGGCTTCCGCGTCTGGGCAGCGGGGGTGAGGAGTGGTCCGCGCCTCGCTATCTCGCCGCGCGCCGCATCGCTGGGGCGCGCGGTGTCGCCCTGCTGCTGGCGGCGGCTTCCGCGTTGCCGGCGGGAGTGCTCGTGTACGCCGCCTCGATGACTGCCTCCGTCGACGGGACGGTGGCGGCGAAGATCCACGTGTTCACCGGCAGCGACCTGATCGCCCAGCTCATCTCACCGAGCGTTCCTGCGCCGCTGAAGCACCGGTCGACACCGGTGGACCGCCTCGACGAAGTCGAGCTCGACGGCTTCACGGTCGACGTCCTGGGCATCGATCCCGCGACGTTCGCGCAGGGCGCCTACTGGAACTCGCGCTTCTCCTCCACCCCGCTTCCGGACCTGCTGGGTCGGCTCAAGCCGGGTGAGGGCACGAGCATCCCCGTGCTCCTGTCCGGAGGGTCGCACTCCGATCGCGACCGTCTGCTGGCCGTGCCGGGCCTGAACCGCGGGACCGACACGCTGACCGTCCACGTCGTCGGCAGCCCGACGCACCTCCCCGGCGAGAGCCACGGACGGCCGGTGCTGCTCATCGACCTCAAGACGCTCGCCGCGCACACCGACGCCGTGTTCCACCAGCTGTGGGTCAGCGGCGACACGGAGAGCGCCAGCAAGGCGCTCGCCGCCTCGGACGCGACCGTCGTGTTTGTCCAGCGCGCGACGGAGGTGCTCGACTCATCGAGCTATCTGCCGGTGACCTACGCTTTCTCGCTCCTGCGAGCACTGGCGCTGCTGACGGGCGCGATCGGGGCCGGCGGTCTGCTGCTCTACCTCGAGACACGGACCCGGGCCCGTCGGGTGGCCTACGCCCTCGCGCGCCGAATGGGGCTCAGCCGCGCAGGTCACCTGCGCTCCCTGATGCTCGAGGTCGGCGGCCTGCTCACGGTTGGCCTCGTGATGGGGGCGGCGCTGGCCGTGGCCGCGACGATTGCTGCGTACAAGCGCTTGGACCTGGACCCTTACGTGCCACCCGGCCCACTGCTCGTCGTACCCGCCGTGCCGATCCTGCTCGTCGTCCTCGGCACCCTGCTGCTGGGCGGGCTCGCCTCGCTCGCGGCGCAGCGCTCGGCCGACCGTGCCTCCCCGGCGGAGGTGCTCCGTGACGCGACCTGACATGAGCGAGGTGCCGGCGGCGACGGTGGTCGACGTGCACAAGAGCTTTCTGGGCGGAGCGACGGCGGTGCCGGCTCTGGTCGGGGTGGACGCCTCGTTCGCGCGCGGCGCCGTGACCGCGATCGTCGGGCCTTCCGGCTCGGGGAAGTCGACCCTGCTCCGGCTGCTCGCCTGCCTTGACAAGCCCGACAGCGGCGCGATCTCGGTCGACGGGACGGATGTCACGCGGGCCAGTGCGCGGGGTCGGCGGGAGGTGCGGCGCACGCTGGTCGGTTACGTGTTCCAGCAGCCCTCGCACAACCTGCTCGACTACCTGACCGCGGAGGAGCAGGTGGCGCTGGCGGTGCGGATCCGCGGCGTGTCCGACCCTGACGCGCCGTCACGGCTGCTCGGGCTGCTGGGGCTCAGCGAGCGGCTCGACCACAAGCCGTCGCAGCTGTCCGGTGGCGAGCAGCAGCGCCTTGCCCTCGCCTGCGCCGTGGCCGGTGGGCCGGCGCTGCTGGTCGCCGACGAGCCGACCGCGCAGCTCGACCACGAAGCCGGCCAGCTCGTCCTCGAGGCGCTGCTCGCGCTGCGGTCGGAGGGCACCGGCATCGTGGTCTCCTCGCACGACCCGGTGGTCATGGACGCTGCCGACCACGTGCTCCGGGTGGCGGACGGACGCATCGAGGAGAACTGGTGAGCGCGCTGTCGGTGGTCGGCGGGGTGAAGGAGTACCGCCGCGGGTCCGAGGTGGTGCACGCGCTGCGTGATGTCGACGTCGCTGTCGCGCCTGGCGAGCTCGTCGCGCTGGTCGGGCCTTCGGGCTCGGGCAAGTCGACGCTGCTGTTCGCGCTCGCGGGCTGGGAGACGCTGGACCGCGGCGTGGTCGAGGTGCTCGGCGAGGCGCCCGGTCTGCAGCGGTGGGGCGACGTCGGCGTCGTGCCGCAGGCGCTCGGCCTGATCGAGGACCTGACCCTGCGCGAGAACGCCGCGCTGCCGGTGCGGCTCGCGCCGCGCAGCGCCGCGCTCGATCCGCGCGAGCAGGGTGAGGCGACCGATGAGCTGGAGCGGTTGCTGGACGAGCTGCACCTCGGGTCCGTCGCGCACCGGCGTCCCTTCGCGACGTCGCTCGGGGAGCAGCAGCGCGCCGCAGTCGCGCGGGCGTTGGTGCTGCAGCCTTCCGCCGTGCTGGCGGACGAGCCGTCGACGCACCAGGACCACGTGCGGGCGGGATTGGTGTTCTCGCTGTTGCGCTCGGCTGCCGAGCGCGGTGCAGCCGTGGTGGTCGCGACCCATGACCCGTCCGGCTACGACTACGCCGACCGCGTCGTGGAGATGCGCGACGGCGCCATCGTCTCCGTCCTGGCCTGAGGGCTGGCGCCGACCGCTCGCTTGCGGTTTGAACCTGACGCGCCACCTCTGCCAGGGTCGCGCGCATGGATCAGAACACCGCCTTGTCCAGGGTTGGCGATCACCTGCGAGCGGAGGGGTTCGAAGTCAGCACCGCGTCGCTCCTCGGCCTGCCGATGACGCAGGCTGTCAGGACGCAGTTTCGCTGGGCCTGGCTCGCCACCCGGCTCACCACCGTCGTGACCGTTGCGGTCGTGCCCTCGCTCAGCCTGGCCGACGCGCAGAAGGGCGTGGACGCTGCCCTCGAGCACAGCAAGCCGCTCGTCAAGGGCATCCCTGGCGCCCAGTCGGGTGGGATGGTCGTCCCCGTCTTCCTCTGCAACCAGGTGCCGTCCGAGGCCATGGACTGGGCGGGCAACACGATCGTCAAGCGATTCGCGTTCTTCGCCACCCCGGTGCTGGTGGACACCTCGTCGGGCCAGGCCGCGTACGAGCACCGCAAGCCTGCAATCGGACGCGTCTACCACCCCTATCGGCTTCGCCTCATCGAGGGGATCGTCGGAGCTCTGAACGCGTAGTCGCGAGGGGCGGTCCACAGCAGCCGTCTCCGCCGCAGGCGTCGAAGGACAGCTCCGGGTCTGGGCTCAACGACAACCTCGCTCCGCCCGTGGTCCGCTCCGCCACGAGCTCGCCGATCATCTGTATGAAGCGCGGATGGGGTCCCGCCGTACTCGCCCTGCGCATCGTGATCCCCAACGCCTTCGCCCGGTCCGCCGCCTCGACGTCGAGGTCGTAGACGACCTCCATGTGGTCGGAGACGAAGCCGATGGGCACGAGTACGACGTCCTTCACGCCGCGTTGCGCGAGTGCGTCGAGGTGGTCGCCGACATCGGGTTCGAGCCACGGGGTCTGCGGCGAGCCGGAGCGGCTGCACCACGCCAGGTCGTAGTCGGAGTGGCCGACGGCGTCGGCAACCAGCGACGCCGCGACCG
>JAVEEJ010000327.1 GCA_030840515.1 Frankiaceae bacterium
ATGCCGGGCAGCCCTTGCTGCCGGCTCCGGCGCAATGTGCCCAGACGCATCGTGCCGACAGTCTGCCAGCCACCTGGAGGCTGGTCCGCGCGGCGCGCGGGGGCCGGCCGCAGCCTGGACCGGCCCGACGCGGGCCGCTCAGGCGCCGGCTTTGCTGTCGGCAGCCGTGGCGAGCAGCTCCTCGGCGTGCCCCAGAGCCAGCTCGGAGCCCTCAATCCCGGCCAGCATCCTGGACAGCTCGCTGACGCGGGCCGCGTCGTCGAGGGTCCTCACGTCGCTGCGGGTGACGCTCCCGTCGGTGGACTTCTCGACCACCAGGTGCCGGTCGGCGAAGGCGGCCACCTGCGGGAGATGCGTCACGACCAAGACCTGCGCGTGGCGCGCCAGGCGCGCAAGGCGGCGGCCCACCTCGACGGCCGCCTTGCCGCCGACCCCGGCGTCCACCTCGTCGAAGACGAACGTCGGCACCGTGCCGCCGGCCTCCGCATCGGCGCCGCTGAGCACAACTTCGACGGCCAGCATCACGCGGCTGAGCTCCCCGCCGCTCGCCCCCTTGTGCAGGGGACGCGCCGGCGCGCCCGGGTGGGGGACGAGCTGCAGCTCCACGTCGTCCACACCGGTCGGCCCGTAGGCCAGGCAGCGGTCCCCCACTGGCAACCCGGCGGGGTCCTCGCGCTGGGTGACGGCCACCGTGACCACGGCGTGCGGCATGGCAAGCGCGGCGAGCTCGCCGGTGATGCGCGCCCCCAGCGTCCCGCCCGCCGCCTGGCGTCGGGACGACAGCTCCCCGCCGAGCGCTGCGAGCTGCGCCTGCAACGCGTCGACCTCTGCGGCCACTGCAGACTCTCTCGTGTCGTCCCCGTCGAGCTCGGCGAACCGGGCGACGGCCGCTTGCGCCCATCGGTTGAGGGCGCTCGCTCCCTCGACACCTCGAGCGCGTGCCGCCGCCGTGATCTGCGCCAGGCGCTCCTGCGCGGATTGGAGGCGTTCGGGGTCCGCCGCCACCCCAGCCGCGTACCCCGCAAGATCCGCTCCCGTGTCCGCGAGCGCGTAGCCAATGTCCGCCAACCGATCGGCCAGCGCCGCCAGCTCAGGATCGTGCTGCCGCACGGACTCCAGCGCCCGCCTAGCCCCGGAGACGAGACCAATGGCATCCGCCGCGTCCGGCAGCTGCTCGTCGCCCAGAATCGCGGCATGGGCGGTGCTTGCGGCGCTGCGCAGCAGGTCTGCGTGCCCGAGGCGTTGGAGCTCCACCCGCAGCGTGTCGTCCTCGTCGTCCAGTGGTGCGAGTCGATCGTGCTCGTCGAGCAGGAACCGCAGTCGCTCGGCCTCCTGCGCGCGCTCCCCGCGACGGGTGCGGATGTCGTGCAGCTCGGCGGCCAGAGCCCGGAAACGCTGGTAGCGCTCGGCGTACTCGCTTCTCAGGTCCTGGAGCTCAGGACCGCCCGCGGCGTCGAGGGCGTCGCGCTGCACGGCGGGGCGGAGCAGACGCTGCTGGTCGCCCTGCCCGTGGATCTGCACCAGGTCATCGGCCAGGTCCGCGAGGACACCCACCGGCACCTGCCGCCCACCCAGATGGGCGCGCGAGCGTCCCTCACTGCTGACCGTGCGCGTGATCAGCAGTGAGCCGTCCTCGTCGAGCTCGCCGCCCGCGTCGGTCGCCCGGGCGACGGCCGGGTCATCCGGGCCTACCAGCCAGCGGCCCTCGACCACGGCGGCGGCGCCTCCCGCCCGGACGAGCCCGCTGTCGGCCCGCTGACCCAGCAGCAGGCCGAGGGCGGTGACGACCATGGTCTTCCCAGCTCCCGTCTCGCCGGTGACGGCCGTCAGACCGGGGGCCAGCTCCAGCACCGCTTCGTCGATCACGCCGAGGCCGCGCAAGCGGAGCTCTTCGATCACGACTCGGTCCGTCCACGCCAGCCCCGTACGGGCAGGCCGAACTTCGCGACCAACCGGTCCGTGAAGGGCTGCGCGGCAAGGCGGGCGAGCCGCACCGGCGACGCGCCCTGCCGAACCTCGACTCGCGCGCCCGCCGGCAGGTCCACCTTGCGCCGACCGTCCGCCCACAGCACGGCACCGGCTGGGGCAGAGAGCACCTCTAGGGCCATCACCGAGGTCGGACTCACCACGAGCGGCCGGGCGAACAGAGCGTGCGCGCTGATCGGCACCATGAGCAGTGCCTCCACCTCCGGCCAGACGACCGGGCCGCCTGCGCTGAACGCATACGCGGTCGAGCCGGTCGGAGTCGCGCAGACCACCCCGTCGCAGCCCCAACGCGACAGCGGCCGCCCATCGACCTCGGCGACCACCTCGAGCATCCGCTCGCGGTCAGCCTTCTCCAGCGAGACCTCGTTGAGCGCCCAGCCGCTGGCGAGCACCGAGCCGTCGACGGTCACCGTGAAGTCGACGGTCATCCGGGGATCCACCGTGTAGTCCCCGGCAGTCAGTCGCTCGAGGGTGAGCGCCAGGTCGCCCTGCTCCGCCTCGGCCAGGAAGCCGACGTGCCCGAGGTTGACGCCGAGGACAGGGGTACCCGCTGGTCGGGCGAGCTCTGCTGCCCGCAGCAGTGTCCCGTCTCCGCCCAGCACGACGACGACCTCGACACCGGTCGCGGCGGCCGCTGCGGGCGTCGGGGTGGCCTGCGGCGCCGCGAGGTCCCGGGCCTCACTGTCGAGCACCCGAATGGACAGCCCGGCCTGCGACAACGCCTTGATGACGTGTTGCGCGCTGCGCACCGCTTCCGGCCGACCCGTGTGCGCAACCACGAGGACCTCTCTCATGCCGGACCCTCCGCGACAGCTCGGCGCACCGCCGCTGGCTCTACCGCCGAAGCGTCTGCGCGCAGCCAGAGGAAGTACTCGACATTCCCGGCGGGACCGGGCAGCGGCGATGCAGCCACACCGGCCACGCCGAGCCCCACGGACCCCGCGGACTCAGCGACCCTCAGCACCGCGTCCACCCTCAGCTCCGGATCGCGCACCACCCCGCCTGTCCCCAGCAGATCCCGGCCCACCTCGAACTGAGGCTTCACCATCAGCAGGAAGTCCGCTCCCGGGTCAGCACACCGCCGCAGGGCCGGCAGGACAGTGCCCAGCCCGATGAAGCTGAGGTCGGCGACCACAAGGCCGGGAAGCGGCTCACCCACCTGCTCCGGCTGAAGGTCACGGACATTGGTCCGGTCGAGTACGACGACCCGAGGGTCGGTGCGCAGACTCCACGCTAGCTGGCCGTAGCCGACATCGACCGCCACGACCTCGCTTGCACCGCGCAGGAGCAGCACCTCGGTGAAGCCGCCGGTCGAGGCTCCGGCGTCGAGACAGCGGCGACCTTCCACCTGGACGGGTAGCTGCTCGAGCGCGCCGAGCAGCTTGTGCGCGCCGCGGCTGACCCAGGTGGGGCCCGCATCGGTCACCACAACCGGCTCCGCGATGTCGACCTGGGTCGCCGCCTTGGCTGCCGGACGACCGGCCACCGTCACGCGTCCGGCGGCCACGAGCTCAGCCGCGTGCTCCCGCGAGCGCGCGAGGCCGCGGCGGACGAGCTCGGCGTCGAGCCGACTGCGGCGGCCCACCCGGTCACTGCTCCTCGTCGAGGTCCGCAAGCGCGTCCTGCAGCAACCGGTTGACCTCGTCGTACACCGGGACGTGCTCGGTGACGGGCAGTCCGTCAAGATCGGCCAACCGCTCGAGCGCGCCGTCGACCCGGGCGTCACCGGTTCCCGGTGCCCCAGCCTCGGCCTGCGACGACTCGGTCACCGTCGACCCCGCGCGGTCGACTTCTTCGCGGTCGACTTCTTCGCGGTCGACTTCCTGGCCGTGGACTTCTTCGCGGTCGACTTCTTCGCGGTCGACTTCTTGGCGGTGGACTACTTCGCCGTCGACTTCTTGGCCGGCGACTTCTTCGCGGTCGACTTCTTGGCCGTCGACTTGGAAGCGCTCTTCTTGGCCGAGGACTTCTTCGCGGTCGACTTCTTGGCCGTCGACTTCTTGGCGCCGGTCTT
>JAVEEJ010000056.1 GCA_030840515.1 Frankiaceae bacterium
ACCGCCGAGGCCGGCAGCGCCGGTCCGAGAGCGCCGACTTCTTCGCCGACCGCACGGGTGACTTCTGGGTCGGCCGTCGGCTGAGTCAGTCAGAGGCTGCCGAGGCGTACGGCGTCGAGTGCCGCGACAGCTCGACCTTGGTCGAGGCGTTGTCGGCACTGAGCGGCGCCCGGGTGCTGCGCGGCCTCGACAGCCAAGTCGAGGGCGCGGTCGACGGTGACGCCGATCGGGATGACGAGCTCGCCACTGTCCTTTCGGAGCTGCGTCTCATCAAGGACGACTGGGAGGTGGCGCAGCTGCAGGATGCCTGCGACTCCACGGCCCGCGGGTTCGCCGACATCGTGCGCCGCATGCCCGACGCCGTCGCGACCAACGAGGCGATGGTCGAGGGAACCTTCTACACGCGGGCCCGGGTCGAGGGGAACCACGTCGGCTACCTGTCGATCGCGGCGGCGGGCGAGCATGCCACGACCCTGCACTGGATCCACAACAAGGGCCCGGTGCGACTCGGCGACCTGCTGCTGGTGGACGCCGGCGTGGAGAACCGCTGGCTCTACACCGCCGATGTGACCCGCACCATGCCGATCAACGGCCGGTTCACCGAGACCCAGCGCAAGGTCTACGACCTGGTCCACCGCGCCCAGCGCGCGGCCATCGCGCAGGTCAAGCCCGGCAACAAGTTCCGCGATCCGCACTACGCGGCGATGCGGGTGATCGCCGAGGGTCTCGCGGAGTGGGGACTGCTGCCGCACAGTGCGGAAGAAGACCTCAAGCCGGAGAACGAGCTGTATCGCCGCTACTCGCTCCACGGCACCAGCCACATGCTCGGCCTCGACGTGCACGACTGCGCGCAGGCCCGCGGCGAGGCCTACCCGCTGGCGGAGCTCGTGCCCGGCATGTGCCTGACCATCGAGCCGGGTCTGTACTTCCAGCCGGATGACCTCACCGTCCCCGAGGAGCTCCGGGGAATCGGCGTGCGCATCGAGGACGACGTACTCGTCACGCCAGAGGGCTGCCGGGTTCTTTCCGACGCCATCCCGACCGAGGCGGGCGAGCTCGAGGCCTGGATGGCCGAGCTGCTTCCTCCGAGCTGAGCGCTCAGCCCTTCCCGAGATTGAGCGCCACTGCTTCCTTGATCAGCGCGGCCAGCGCCTTGTCGTTGACCGTCTCGCCCTCGGCGATGTCGATGGCCCGCCGCACCTTGCCCTCGAGGCTGGAGTTGAACAGGCCCGCGGGGTCCTTCAGGGAGGCCCCTTTGAAGAACGTGAGCTTGACCACGCTCTTGTAGCTCTCGCCCGTGCAGATGCCGCCGCCGTGAGACCACACCGGGACACCCGGGCTGGTGGCCTTGGCCCACTTCCACTCCTCGACCACCTCGGGGTCGGCAGCCTTGATGATCGCCCTCACCGCCGCCAAGGTCTCCCCGCGCCAGTCGTCGAGCTCGGCGATCCGCTCGTCGATCCGCTGCGACGCATCGCTCACGCCGTCACCACCTCCGGAGTCGGCAGTCCCAGTTCCGTGCAGGCCTTGGTGACCCGTGCTGGGTCGCCCACCGCGACGACGACGAGTTGATCGGGGCGCACGTGCGCAGCAAGGGCGGCCGACGCGTCGTCCGCCGTGGTGTCCCGCAGGGCTGCGAGGTAGTTGTCGGTCCAAGACAGCGGCAGGTCGTTGCCGACCACCGTCGCGAGATGGCCGGCCACGGCGCCAGGCGTCTCCCATCGCAACGGCGACACTCCGACGAGGTACTGCCGCGCCGCGGCCACCTCGTCCTCGGTCACGCCTCCCACCACCGCGGTGCGGAGCACGCCGAGCAGGTCCGCGAGCGCAGGCTCGGTGGAGTCGCTGTCCACTGAGCCACTGACGCCGAAGACGCCTCCGCGACGCGACGGCTGGAAAGCACCGCGCAGCCCGTAGGTGTAGCCCTTCTCCTCGCGCAGCAACGCATCGATGCGGGAGGTGAGCGTGCCGCCGACGACGTAGGCGGCGAGCACCATCGCGGGCCAGCTCTCATGCCGCCGGTCCGGACCGGAATGCCCGAGCAGCAGCTGCGTCTGCACCGAGTCGGGCCGGTCCACGACCAGCACGCGCGGGCCCACGATCGGCGTCGGCACGGAGGGCGTCCACGGCTGGTCCGTGCCGGTCCAGCCGTCGAATGCCGCCGCCACCTCCTTTGCGATCTCCACGCCGGTCAGGTCCCCCGCCACGACGACGGTGGTCGTCGCCGGGCTCACCCGGCGGTAGGCATCGACCACCGCTTCACGCCGTACTCGCTCCACCGTCTCCGCGGTCCCGGCCTGGGGAATGCCGAACCTGCTGCCCGCGGGGTGCAGCGCCGCAGTGAACTCGATCGCCGCCCGCTGCGCCGGGTTGGCCCGTTCCTGCGTGATCTGGTCGATCCGCTGCGCGACCACGCGCTCGACCTCCGACGCGGGGAAGGCCGGTTCGCGCAACGCCTCCGCAAGCAGCGGGAGGGCGGACGACAGACGGGAGACGGGTACGTCGATCGCCGCGGACAGTCCCTCGTATCCCGCAGAGGCGTGGAACGTCGCGCCGTGGCGCTCGAGCGCAGCGGCGAAGGCGTCGGAGTCGCGCACTGTCGTGCCCTCGTCGAGGCAGCGCGCGACGACGACGGCGAGGCCTTCCATGCCGGGCGGGTCGGCGTCCACCGGCAGGTCGGCCACGACCTCCACCGTCGCGACGGCCTTGCCCGTGACGTGGCACGTGAGCAGCCGCAGCCCCGATTCGAGCCGGCTCTCCTGGACGAGCGGGAACTTCCAGGGCCGGGGCTCGCCGACCTCCGGACGCGCGGGAGCGGTCACGCCGACACCTCCGCGGGGAACCGGTAGGCCACGACGGCGCGGTTGGTCGGGACGAGCAGTTCGGCGGTCGCGGCCTGCACCTGCTCTGCGGTGACGTCCGCCCACCGGGTGAGGACGTCGTCGACTGCTCCGGGGTCGCCGAAAAGCGTGGTGTGACGGTTCAGCTCGTCGGCGAGCCCCTCGGCCGTCGAAACGGAGTCGAGGTAGGAGCGCTCGAGCAGCGCCTTGGCTCGCTCGAGCCCCTCGGGGTCGGGGCCGTCGGCAGCGAGCCGCGCGATCTGCTTGTCGATCGCGGCTTCGAGCGCGTCGAGGTAGACGCCGCTGCGGGCCCGGCCGATCACTAGCCCGAGGGATGCCCCGCCGACCAGCCGCTGCACCCCGGTCTGCACCGACTGCGCAAGCTGCTCGTGGCGCACCAACCGCGATGCGAGCCAACTGGACGAGCCCTCACCGAGGACCGCGAGCGCGACCTCGACGGCGTCACACTCGGGCGTCCCGTCGGCCGGGATGCGGTAGACGGCGTACACAGACTCGGCGGGGATGTCCTCGTCGTCGACCACGACCCGCTGCTCGGACGTGAGTGGCCCGATGAAGCCGCTGGCCGGCGCCGGGCGCGGGCCTCCGCGGGGCACCCACGCGAACGCCGCCTCGGCGGCAGCGATGGACTCAGCGGTCGGCCGATCGCCGACGATCGTCACCGTGGCGTTGTCGGGCGCGTACCAGGTGGTGAAGAACGCCCGCACGTCCTCCAGGCTCGCCGCGTCGAGGTGCTCCATCGAGCCGATGGGCAGGTGGTGATAGGGGTGGCCCTCGGGAAAGGCGAGCGCGAAGAGCCGTTCCCAGGCCGTGCCGTAGGGCACGTTGTCGTAGCGCTGCCTGCGCTCGTTCTTCACC
>JAVEEJ010000069.1 GCA_030840515.1 Frankiaceae bacterium
GTGGCCGTGCCGGGACGGCTGCCGTCCGATCCGGTGGGCTCCGGGCACCTGGTCAAGGCGCGCTACACCCCCCTGCAGACCACGGTGTTGGGGGCCGACGAGCAGGGCTCCCCGCACCACGAGCTGCTGCGCAACACCGACTCCCTCGACGGGATGCCGGTGGTGGTGGCGGACCTGCACTCCGCCCTGCCCGCGGTACTCGCCGGCCTGCTGCTCGACCGCCCCGGGACACGGGTGGTGTACGTGATGACCGACGGCGGCGCGTTGCCGATCTGGTTCTCGCGGACCGTCTCCGCCCTCCGCGACTGCAGCTGGCTGGCCGGCACCGTGACGACAGGTCAGGCCTTCGGCGGCGACCTGGAGACCGTGACGCTGCACACCGGGTTGCTCGCGGCGCGGCACGCGCTGGACGCGGAGGTCGTGGTGGTGACCCAGGGGCCCGGCAACCTCGGGACCGGCACGCCCTGGGGCTTCTCCGGGGTCGCGGTCGGCGAGGACGTCAACGCCGTCGCCGTGCTCGGCGGCCGCCCGGTGGGTGCGTTGCGAATCAGCGGCGCCGACCCGAGGGAGCGCCACCAGGGCGTCTCGCACCACGCCATGACGGCCTTCGGCCGGGTGGCGCTCGCGACGTGCGACGTGGTGGTCCCCGACCTGCCTGGGGAGCTCGGGCAGCGGGTGCGCGACGACGCGTCCACGTTGGGCGCGCGGCACCGGCTGGTCAGTGTCGGCCTTGACGGGCTCGAGGCCGCGCTGCGGTCCTGCGTGGTGCCGCTGTCGACGATGGGGCGCGAGTACGACGAGGACTCCGCGTACTTCCTCGCCGCCGCAGCCGCCGGCCGTCACGCCGCCGCCCTGCTGTCAGAGTGACCTCGGTCCGGCGTCCCCCCCCTGCAGCTGCGGATCTTGATGCACGCCCACGCTCAGACGCTCCCGACGTGCATCAAGATCGACGCCGCGTCGGGCGAGAGGCGGGCTACCTGAGCTTGTTCTGCGCCTCGTTCACGGCGAGCAGGTCCACGACGAACACCAGGTCCTCGTGCGGGCGGATGGCGGGCGGTGCCCCAGCGGCGCCGTAGCCCATCTCGGAGGGGACGACGATCTCGCGACGACCGCCGACCCGCATCCCGGCGATCCCGTCGCGGAACCCGGCGATGACGCGGTCGAGCGGGAAGGTGGCGGGCTCGCCCCTGTCCCACGAGGAGTCGAACTCCTGAGCCGTGCCGTAGGTGACGCCGACGTACTGGACCGTCACCGTGTCCTCGGTGGTGGCCTCGTCGCCCTCGCCCTCGATGCGGTCGATGAGGACCAGGTCGTCGGGAACGGTGTCGCTGCGGGGCTCCACGGTCGGCTTCGTGCTCAGGTCCTCAGCCACAACGGCTCCTCACGCAGTCAGGGGCGGCGACCGTGCTGGTCACCGCCCCTGACGCTAGTGCGTGGGCTCAGCAGGTCTTCTTGCCGACCTTGGGAATGCACGTGACGGTGACCGACGACGGGGAGGCCGCGCTGTCGTAGATCGCCCGCTGCACCGAAGGGGGTACCAGCGTCGGGAGCAGCTGGACGGTGAACGAGGAGGACACCTTGCCCGGCGACTTGCCGAACTTCGCGATCGGGATGCTCACAGTCACGGGACCGGGCGCTGCGGGCAGCGTGACGGAGACCTCGCCGAGCGGCGTCGGGTAGGCCTCGTTGCAGGCCTGCGCCTCGACGTCGGCGAAGATCTGAACCTTCACCACACCGCTGCCCTGACCGAAGATCGTCACCTTCGCGGTGCCGGTGAGGTTGCCGGTCGCGGGGGCGATCCAGTTCGGGAAGAGGCTGTTTCCGGCGCACTGGGTGTTGGGGCTGGCGCCGAGGCCGTAGAACACGAAGTTCTTGTCCGAGGTGCCGGTCGGCTTCTTCTTGTCGGCCGTCATCAGGCTGCCGGGCAGACCGGCCTGGTCCTGGTTGCCCAGGGCGTTGACGCCGTGGAAGTAGTAGGTAGCGGTCACGGGCTTCGGGGCCTTGGTGGCCGCGCCGGCGCCGTGGGCAGCGGTGGCGGCCAGGCAGGCTGCCGTGAGCAGGACGAGGGTGCGCTTCATCTGGACGCTCCGAACGCTGGGGCCGAGTCGGTCAGGTCCAGGGTTCGCGGTCAGGCGCTGGAATCCTCCTTGCGGCGGCGACTACATGCTCGCGATGAGCTTCTCCACGCGGTCGTCGACGGAGCGGAAGGGGTCCTTGCACAGGACGGTGCGCTGCGCCTGGTCGTTGAGCTTGAGGTGGACCCAGTCCACGGTGAAGTCCCGGCGCTTCTCCTGCGCGTGGCGGATGAACTCCCCGCGCAGGCGGGCCCGGGTCGTCTGGGGCGGCACCGACTTGGCCTCGAACACGTCGAGGTCGCGGGTGGTGCGGGTGACGGCGCCCTTGTTCTGGAGCAGGTAGTAGAGCCCGCGGTCGCGGTTGACGTCGTGGTAGGCGAGGTCCAGCTGGGCGACCCGGGAGTGGGACATGGCCAGGTCGTGCTTGGCCCGGTAGCGCTCGATGAGCTGGTACTTCGTGACCCAGTCGATGTCCCGTGCGACGAGGTCGAGGTCACCGGTGTCGACGGCGGTGAGGGTGCGGCCCCACAGCTCCATCACCTGGCGCGTGGTGTCGTCTCCCCCGCGCCGCTCGACGAAGTCGACCGCGCGCTCGTAGTACTCGCGTTGGATCTCCAGAGCGCTTGCCTCGCGCCCGTTGACCAGCTTGACCTTGCGTCGCCCGGTGATGTCGTGGCTGATCTCGCGGATCGCACGGATCGGGTTGTCCAACGTGAGGTCGCGCATGACGACGCCCGCCTCCAGCATGCGCAGCACGATGTCCGCCGACCCGACCTTGAGCAGCGTCGTGGTCTCGCTCATGTTCGAGTCGCCGACGATGACGTGCAGCCGGCGGAAACGCTCCGCGTCGGCGTGCGGTTCGTCGCGGGTGTTGATGATGGGACGGCTGCGGGTCGTCGCCGAGGAGACGCCCTCCCAGATGTGCTCGGCCCGCTGGCTGACGCAGTAGACCGCGCCGCGTGGCGTCTGCAGCACCTTGCCCGCACCGCAGATGATCTGGCGCGTCACCAGGAACGGGATGAGCACGTCGGCGAGGCGCCCGAACTCGCCGTGCCGGCCGACGAGGTAGTTCTCGTGGCAGCCGTAGGAGTTGCCCGCGGAGTCGGTGTTGTTCTTGAACAGGTAGATGTCGCCGGCGATGCCCTCTTCGCGCAGCCGGCGCTCGGCATCGACCAGGAGTCCTTCGAGGATCCGCTCCCCTGCCTTGTCGTGGACGACGAGGTCGCGCACCGAGTCGCACTCGGGCGTGGCGTACTCGGGATGGCTGCCGACGTCGAGGTAGAGCCGGGCACCGTTGCGCAGGAAGACGTTGGAGCTGCGGCCCCAGCTCACGACCCGGCGGAACAGGTAGCGGGCCACCTC
>JAVEEJ010000122.1 GCA_030840515.1 Frankiaceae bacterium
AGGCGAGCACCAGCCAGGACCAGCGGAACCGCGACAACCAGATCCATGCGACCAAGGACCTCGCTCTGGTCGTGCACGTCCCCATCAAGCTCGACTCGCTGCACCAGTTCTACGAGGACGCCCGCTACTGGCTGCTGGTGTCGTTGCCGTGGGTGGCCTTGCTCGTGCTGCTCATCTCCTTCTACCCGGCCGCGCTGAAGTTCGTGCGCAGGCTGCGACGCGCCCGCTGGGGGCGTGCGCGCGGTGAGCAGGGGCGGATCCTGGTCGCGTACGCCGAACTGCGCGACACCTTGCATGACATCAACGCGACGACCCAACCCGCGGCGACACCGCTCGAGTTCGTCTCGTCGGTGCGCTACGACGACGAGCACTGGGAGCTGGCCTGGCTGGTCTCCCGTGCGCTCTACGGCGACCTGCGTCGTGACCTGCGGCCGGAGGACGCCAAGGCCGCCGAAGCCATGTCGCGTTCGGTCGCCCGCCGGGTGCTGCGCGCCCAGCGGCTGTCCATCCGCGTCCTCGGACTGGCGAGCCGCAGCTCGCTGCGTCACCCCTACGTCGATGAGGTGCCGAACTTCTGGCCGTCGGGCGCGCGGGTCCGGCGCGTGCGGATGCGAGTACGGCGGGCACTGCGTGCGGTGAGCCCGCTGCGCGCGGTCCGTGCACTGGTTCGGGGCCTTCGCCGTACTCGCAGACTGCGTCCGAGCGGGGTGAACGCGTGCCTACTGGTGATGGCGATGCTGACTCTCGCCGGCTGCGGCGGCTCGGGGGCGCCGCAGAAGCCGCCGCAGCTTCCCGCCGCACTGGTGCCGCAGGCCGCGGGCGACTACGCCTTCCAGCGCGAGCCGGAGGCGGAGCGCGCTTTCACCGACGCCGGGTCGCGGTCGCTCGTCACGGACGGCCGCGTCTACACGGTGCGCCGGGCCGGGCAGGTGCTCGGCTCGATCCAAGCCGCGCAGTTCCTGCCGGGTGTCGCGTCCAACCGGCGCAAGACGCAGAAGGCGATCCGCCAGGCACTGGGCAACGGCGACTTCCACCGGCGCCGGCTCGGCAACATCGTGGTGGACGAGCTGCGCTTCGGCGAGAGCAAGATCCTGCTCTACTTCCCGCCTGGCGGCGGGTACTACGAGATGCTCGACGCGAGGGCGGGCTTCGGCGACGCCGACCGGGTCTTCCTGGCCGTGCTCGACTACCAGACCGGGAGCCGGGCAACCCTGTCCGAGGTCCAGCTCATCGACCCTCGCCGAGGAGGCGACTGACGATGCCCTCCCCCACCCGCCGACGCCAGGTGCTGCTGGCCGCCGGAGCGCTGCTCGCGCTCACCGGCTGTGGGCCCACGCACACGGTCAAGCTCGGGGTCCGCGACGTCCAGACGGACATCCTGCTGTCGGGTGCGAAGGCACCGGCGGTCGCGCCGCCTCCGACCACGCCTGGGTTCCCCTTCGTTCCCACGCCCATCGACGCCGGCTCAGGCGGCGGCGACGTGGTGCCCCTCCCGCCGCCGCCTCCGCTGGTCCTGCCCAAGCCTTCGGCGGCCTGCCCCGCCGCGGGTGCCTACGCCCAGGCTGCAGTCGTTGCACCGAACCGCCCGCCCGCCAAGCCGGCGGCCAAGGCCTACAACGTGCGCACCGACGGCAGCTACGCGATCACCGGGTCCGTCAAGGCCGCCGGCCGCTACGGCCCCGGCGGCACGCGGACGATCTCCGCGCCCGCGGATCTGCCCAACGGGGCGGGTTGGACCTACACCGTGACCGACGAGGGCGGCCTCGCCACGTCCTACGAGGTGATCCCCAACCAACTCGGTCAGGACCAGACTCCAGTGGAGAACCCGAACCAGTCGGTCCCGACGCAGGCAGGGATCTACATCACCTCGTTCGTCTACCAGCGGGCCGACAAGACCAAGCTGAGCCTGACTCCCAACCCCCCGCTGATGGTGGCCAAGTTGCCGTTCGCTGCGGCCGCCAAGTGGAGCTCGCACGCCGTCGACGCGGCGACGGGCACGTCGATCACCCTCAACGGCCAGACCGGAATCGGAGCGACGTACTCGCCCCTCAAGGCCCGGGTCGACGCCTGCGGAACGGTGCTGGACGCCTACTGGGTGCAGTACACCGTGGACACCACGCCCATCGCGGACCAGACGGCCAACCAGGAGCCGCCGTCCGAGATCAGGAACGCCTCCCTGGCGATGCAGTTCGTCGGCAGCCAGGTCGCGTTCGGGACGCAGTACGGAGGCCTGCCCATCGAGGAGCTCTACCGGCTCAAGGGAAGCGACGGCGGGGCAACGGTGGACATCACGAGGCACACGATCTACTCCACCCAGCCGGTCCTCGTCCGGAGCGCTGCGGGGTGAGGCTGGCTCGACTCGCGGGGGTCGGGCTGGTCGCCCTGGCCCTCCTCACAGGCTGCAGCAAGGACGAGGCCGTCCAGGTCAAGGGACCGACGCCGGATCCGCAGGCACATGCCGGCGGTGTGCTTCGGGTCGGCATCCTGCGGCCCACGACCATCGACCCGCAGCTGTTGCCCTCCGGCGACACCTCCGCGGCCCTGGTGGTGCGCACCATGTGCGACCCGCTGGTCGGCGCCGATCCGGTGTCGCGCGAGCTCAGTGCGGCTGTCGCGTCGGACTGGAGGGTGCTCGGCGGCACCGGAGTCCAGGTGCAGATCCGCCACGGCTTGAAGTTCTCCGACGGCAGCGCGGTCAGCGCGCGTGACGTCGCCTACTCGCTGCGGCGCCTGGTCGACCCCAACGTCGTCGCACCGCAGACCGCCTTGCTCAACAAAGTGCTCGGCTACAGCGGGGTGCAGGAAGGCAAGTTCGACGTCTCGTCGATGTCCGGCATCAAGACCACGAGCAGCGACGCGGTGCAGGTCACGCTCTCCGAGGTCGACTCGCAGTTCGTCTACGCGCTGGACCAGCCGTTCGCCACTCCCGTGTCACGTGCGGCCGCAGCCAAGCGCGGGTTCAGCGCCCATCCCGTCTGCGTCGGTCCCTACCGACTCAAGGGTGCCTACACCGGCACCGAGTCGGTCATCACGCTCGAGCGCAACCCGTTCTACTCGGGGACGCGGCCGATCCTGACCCGGGCCGGCCAGGGCTGGGCCGACCAGGTGCAGTTCACGATCTTCCCGACGCGCAAAGCCGCCGCCGCCGCCCTCGCCAGGGGCAGCCTCGACGCCGCGCTCATCGGCTCGCACGATGTCGTCTCGTCCGTGGCGGGCTCCCGAGTTCTCAAGGCCACGACAGGTCGGCTCGAGTACGTCGGACTGCCCGACAAGGAGCCATTCACGCAGCCCCTCGTCGACGCCGCGCTCAGCCGTTCGCTCGACCGGCAACGGCTGATCGACACCGTCTTCGGCGGCGGGCGCACTCCGGCCTACAACCTCGTCCCGCCGACGCTCCCCGACTCGCTGCTGCCGACGGGTCCTGTGACCACGTGCGGCATCTCCCCGACCGGAAACCTGGCAGAGGCGAAGTCCTTGCTGGCCTCCGCCGGGGTGAAGACCCTGGGGACGTTCCCGGTCTACTTCAACGACGAGTTCGACAACGCGAAGCTGATCAACGCCGTGGCCTCCCAGTGGTCGCAGCTAGGCCTCAAGCTCACGCGGACACCCGTGAGCTTTGCCGAGCTGATCAGCCGCGGTGAAGGCAGCGGCGGCTTCGACGGGCTGTTCCGGATGGCGATCACCGCCGACTACGCGGACCAGTCGAAGTTTGTGCTCCCGTTGGTCTCGATCGAGGCGCTCGGCAAGACCAACTACGCCGGCTACAACGGCGAGCTGCTGACGCGGCAGGTCAAGAAGCTGCAGAAGGCGGTGCCCGTCGGTGACCAGCGGATCCAGAGCCTGGCAGTCACCCGCGCCACGTGCGCCGTACCCGTCATCCCCATCGCCTGGTACGACGAGCACCTCGCGATCTCTTCAGGCGTCGTGGTGGCGGCTCATGACGGGGTTGATCGCGCCGTGGGCCTGCCGGAGCTCCGTGAACTCGCGGTCGGATGAGGTGGCGGGCGACGCTGGCGATCGCCACCGCGTCAGTGGTGCTGCTCGGGTGCAGTCACGGGCCGGATCCCACCCAGGCGCCGACGGGCTTGGACAAGCGACTGGCGAGCTCGCTCGGCGACGGACGCGCCGCCGTCGGCAGCGCGACGGGTCCGATGCCGCTGCGCCTTGCGGCGGCTGCGACCTCGGTGCCGGAGGGCCTGATGCACGCGTTCTTGACGAGCCACGGCTTCCAGGGCGGCTACTCGCGGGTGTGGAACGGCGGCGGGGTGCTCGTGACCGCGCTCGGATTTCACTTCTTCGCGGACCGCGACGCCGACGCGTTTGTCTCCTACAGCGCCGACACGGTGCTGACCAGCCGGTTCGCCACCACGGCCAGCGACCCGCAGCTCCCGGGCAGCCGGGCGTTGTCGCTCGTCAGCACGATCCGCGGCGCCACCCGGTTCTGCAGCACGGAGTACTTCAGCGTCGACCGCGACGCGTTCGTCATCACCAAGTGCGCCGACTACCCCGTCCCCCCCTCGGAAGTCGCGGCTCTGGCGCAGCGTCAGCTGCTGCACGCGCTCACGGGGACGGGGTGAGCCGGGGGCGCCCCACGCACCCGGGGGCCACGAGCACGACAGCACTGCCGCGTACGAGGCTCGTGCCCGCCGGGTCGCCCTGGCTGGTCACCATGGCCGAGGGGCAGATCGACGGATCGACCAGACCCGCGCTCCCGTGGAGCTCGGGCCGCAGTCCCGCGGCGGCCAGTCCCCGCACCGCCGCGTCCACGCTCAGCCCCACGGCCGGGGGGACGATTGCAAGCGAGCTCTGCGTGGTCTCGCGCTCGCCGTTGGAGCAGCCGCTGGTGATCACGACCATGGCTAGCAGGAACTTGTAATGATAGGATCCCGTCACCAGAGGCCCCGCTCGCGAGTTCAGGAGCACTCAGCATGACACTCACCGGGCCTGGCCTGCGCGAGGTCCCGATGCACAGAACGGGGCGGCGGGCGAACTTCGACAAGACCCCGACGCTGTTCGTCGGAGGCCCCCAGGACTGCTCGGCCGGCTGGGACGACATCGCCCGCACGGTGACCGCGACGGGCGCCCGCGTGGTGGTCGTGGACTGCTATCCGGGGGTGCGCGACGCGGACGTCAGCGCGCTGGTCCAACGGCTCACGCCCGACCTCGAGGTCTGCAGCGCCGATGCGCTCCGCACTCCCGGCGAGATCGACCGGCTGGTGCGCGCAGATGTCACCGACGACCCCGTGTTCGGCCGGATCACGGCCTTGACCCTGGGGGACTTCTACCAGCCCCAAGCCCTAGAGGAGCTGCGTGCCCGCGTGGGCGCCGAGTCCGGCCGCGTGGTGGTGTGGGGGCCAGGCGCCGCACTGGTCACGGAAGGCGATCTCCTGATCCATGCCGACCTGCCACGGCGCGAAGCCACTCTGCGCCAGAGCTCACCCGACTACCCCAACCTGGGCAGCGACAACGGCGCCGACCGACCGTCGTTGAAGTACAAGCGCGCCTACTTCGTGGACTGGCGCGTCGGGGATCGGCACAAGCTCACGCTCTGGCCGCGGCTGGACTTCGTACTCGACACCACCCAGTCCTCCACACCGATGATGGTGACCGCGGCCGGGCATGGGCGCGCGCTGGAGCGGCTCGCGCGCCAGCCGTTCAGGGTGGTGCCGTGGTTCGAGCCGGCACCGTGGGGCGGCGACTGGATGAAGGAGGTGTGCGACCTCGATCGGGACGCAGTGAACTTCGGCTGGTGCTTCGACTGCGTGCCGGAGGAGAACAGCCTGCTGCTCGACTACGGACTCGGTCCGGTGGAGATCCCGTCGTACGACTTGGTCTACCGCCATCCTGATGAGCTGCTCGGGCCGGAGGTGGCGCGGCGCTTCAACGGCGACTTCCCGATCCGCTTCGACTTCCTCGACACCATGGGCGGCGGCAACCTCTCCCTGCAGGTGCACCCTCTGACGGAGTACATCCGCGACCACT
>JAVEEJ010000236.1 GCA_030840515.1 Frankiaceae bacterium
GGCCTGGCGTTGCGCACCTCGCAGCCCACCGCGTTCGGCCCCGACGGCGCCTACGTGCCGCTGCTGGCCACCGGCGCCCGAGCCGATCACGTCGTGGCCTTCAGCCGAGGGGGCAGGGCAGTCTGCGTCGTTCCGCGCTGGACCAGACGGATCGGCCCGTGGGCGGACACCGCTCTCGCCTTGCCGGCCGGGATCTGGCGGGACGTGATCACCGGTCGCGAGCACTGGGGCGAGGTGGGCCTCGGCGCGCTCCTCGAGGCGTTCCCCGTCGCGCTGCTGTCGCGGGTCGACGGATGAGCGAGCTGAGGGTCTGGGCTCCCGACGCCGAGCGGCCGCAGCTGCTCGTCGGCGACGAGCGCGTCGCCCTGGTCCGGCAGGAGCGCGGGTGGTGGGCCACCGATCGACCCCTGCCGCCCGGCACCGACTACTGGATCGACCTGGGCGACGGCCAGCCGCGACCCGACCCGCGCTCTCCCTGGCAGCCGCACGGTGTGGACGGGCCGTCGCGCAGCTACGACCACGACAGCTACCGCTGGGACGACGAGGGGTGGCGTGGCGTCGACCTCGCGAGCTCGGTGGTCTACGAGCTGCACGTCGGCACGTGCACACCCGAAGGCACCTGGGCTGCCGCGATCGAGCGGCTCGACCACCTCGTCGACCTCGGCGTCTCCATCGTGGAGCTGCTGCCCTGCAACACCTTCTCAGGGGAACGCGGGTGGGGCTACGACGGCGTGCTCTGGTGGGCGCCGCATCACGCCTACGGCAGCCCGGACGACCTCAAGGCCTTCGTGGACGGCTGCCACGCCCGCGGCCTCGGCGTGGTGATGGACGTGGTCTACAACCACCTCGGGCCAGCGGGAAACCACCTGCCGCAGTACGGCCCGTGGTTCACCTCGACCTACAGCACGCCGTGGGGCGACGCGCTCAACTACGACTCCGCCGGCAGCGACATCGTCCGGTGGCACGTCTTCGACAACGCGCTGATGTGGCTTCGTGACTACCACTGTGACGGGTTGCGCCTCGACGCCGTGCACGCCATCCACGACGAGTCGGCGCTGCACCTCATCGCCGAGCTCCAGCAGCAGGTCGCCGTACTCGACCCACCCCGCTTCCTCATCGCGGAGAGCGACCTGAACGACCCCAAGGTGGTCCGGACCGCCGACGTCGGCGGATGGGGCGTGGCTGCGCAGTGGAGCGACGACTTCCACCACGCGCTGCACGCCGCTGTCACGGGCGAGCGCACCGGCTACTACTCCGAGTTCGACGGCCCCGACGTCGCGACGGCTCTGAACGAGGTGTTCGTGTACGGCGGGCGCTACTCGCCCCATCGCGACCGGCGGCACGGGGCCCCAGTCGGCAACCTGCCGCGCACCCGCTTCCTCGGCTACGCCCAGAACCACGACCAGGTGGGCAACCGCGCGGCCGGCGAGCGGCTGTCGATGCTGGTCTCGCTCGAGCAGTGCAAGGCCGTGGCGGCGCTGGTGCTCACTGCCCCGTTCGTGCCCATGCTCTGGATGGGCGAGGAGTGGGGAGCGCAGACGCCCTGGTGCTACTTCACCGCGCACACCGACCCTGACCTCGCCGAGGCGGTGCGAGAGGGACGTCGCGGGGAGTTCGCGACGTTCGGGTGGCGCCCAGAGGACGTCCCGGATCCGCAAGCCCTGCAGACCTTCACGCAGTCACGGCTCGACTGGGACGAGCCAACGGAGGGCCAGCACAAGGAGCTGCTCGCCTGGTATCGGGACCTCATCGCGCTGCGGCGCGAGCGTCAGCTCTGGACAGGCGACACGAGCGCTCACTTCGATCCTGCAGACCGCTGCATCGTCGTACGGCGACCTGGGGTCGTCGTCGCCGCAACGCTCGGGGGCTCCACCGCCGTGCTCGAGCTCAGTGGAACACCCCTGCTGGCGGCCGGGGAAGTCACGATCGGGGACACGAGCATCCGGCTCGGCCCGTGGAGCGTTGCGGTCCTGGGCTAGGTCAACGCGGCCGTCGCGCGGCGAGGAGCGCCGCGAACCGCCGGGCGTCGCCAACCCGGGGCAGGTTGTTGAACATCACGTACGGAGGCACGGTGGTCTCGCTCGGGAGCAGCCCTACGAGCTCCACCAGTTCGTCGTCGCTGTAGACGTGGCGGGATCCGGTGGTGCCGTGCAGCCGGAAGTAGGTCTGCTCGGGGGTCACGGTGGTGGTCACGAAAGGGTCCACCACGTGCACCAGATCGAGCTCGGAGCACAGGTCGGTCAGCAGACTCGTCGGCCACTCCCCGCGCGGCTCCCAGAGCAGGCGCAGGCCCTCACGCGGCACGCGCGCCGCAAACGACCGTAGGCGGGCGAGGTTCACCTCCGTGGGCTTGAAGCTGCGGGGGCACTGGAGCAGCACTGCGGTGGCGGACAGCAGTTGCGCGCACTCGAGGGTTCTGCGCCACGCCTCGTGCACGATCTCGCTGTCGCGGAAGGAGCCGCACTCCCGGCTCTCCTCGGGCGTGAGCGTCCGACGAAGCCGTCGGTAGGTGGGGCTCCTCGCGTCGTGGGTCACGAGCTGCCACGCCTTGATGGTGAACTCGAAGCGCGTGGGTGCGAGCGCGCGCCAGCGCCGCATCGTCACGTCCTGCGGCGGCTCGTAGAAGGTCTGCTGCACCTCGACCACGGGAAACTCGCGGATGTAGGCCGCTGCCCCGATGGTGAAGCCGCACAGGCCTACCCGCGGGTCCAAGGCGTCGGGCCCTAGAACAGCGCGGCCGACAGGTTGCGTCGGGCAGCGACGATGCGCGGGTCGTCGGGGTCGAGCGCGTCGAACAGACCGAGGATGTGCTGCCTGGCCCGCTCGCGGTCCTCGCCGCTGCTGCGCTTGACCGTGTCGATGAGCCGAGAGAGTGCCTCTTCGACCATGCCGCCGAGGATCTCCACGTCCGCCGCCGCGCATTGCGCGTCGACGTCGTCCGGTGCGCTCGCCGCCGCGAGGAGTGCCGTCTGCGGATCGAGCGCGGACGCGCGCTGGAAGAGCAGCACCTGGGCGAGCCCGCTCTTGGCGAGGTCATCTGCCGGGCTGTCGGCGAGGATGGTCCGGTACGCCTGCTCGGCTGCCGGCAGGTCCCCCCGCTCCAGCGCCTCGTGGGCGGCGGCGTACTTCGGGTCCTCCGCGGCTTCCGGCAGCTTGCCGTCGGCTAGCTGGGCGACGGCCTGCAGCAACCCTCCGATCCACTCGCGCACTTGCGGCTCGGGGAGGGCGCCGGTGAACTCTCCGACGAGCTGGCCCTGCACGACGGCCTTCACGGCCGGGATGCCCTGCACCCCGAACACCTCGGCCAGGCGCGGGTTGGCATCGCAGTCGACCTTGGCCAGCACCCAGGCGCCCTCACCCTCGGCGGCGAGCTTCTCCAGCACGGGCGAGAGCTGCTTGCACGGCCCGCACCAGGAGGCCCAGAAGTCCAGCACGACCGGCACTTCGGCTGAGCGAGCGACGACGTCGACCTGGAAGCTGGCCTCGGTGACGTCGACCACATGGCTCGCCGCGAGCTCGGGGCTGGCTGCGCGCTGAGCCGCCGCAGCCTCCGCCTCCCGCTGCGCCGCCAGGGCTGCGAGGTCGACTGCGCCGGGCAGCCGGATGTCCGTCGGTCGTCCGCTCATGTCCCTATCCAACAGCGAGGCCGCCGCACCCGTTCCCGGGGGCGGCGGCCTCGTCGGCTGGGGTTCCCGCTAGCAGCCCATACCGGAGCGGTTGTTGATGTTGATCGCCGTCTGCTCGGCCTTGGCCAGGTCACCCGAGGAGAACTGAGCGCGGATCCACCCGGCCGCTGCCGTGACGGTGGTCCCGACCTTGGCCGTGTCGTAGACGCTGGAGCTCAGGGTCTCCTTGCCGGACAGCCCGAGTGGGTTGCTCATCGTCGCCGAGAGCTGCCCGGCCGCGAGGTTGAGCAGCAGCGGTGCGTACTGGCGAGCCGCGATCGTCTCTGCGGGGAGCTTGCCGTTCGCGTAGAGCACCGCCACGAGCGCTGACTTTGTGAAGTAGCCGTTGGACAGCGTCGCCGCCTTGGCGCTCAGCGTGTCGGCCTCCGCGGCGGTGTAGACCGCCTTCTTGTTGCCGTTGAACTGGTTCTGCCAGAACGACAGCGCCCGCGGAGCGCAGGACACGAGTACGACGGGCGCGGGGACGCTGATGCCGCGGGTGGCGGTCGCCGCCACCGCGCCGTCTAGGTAGAGCCGGGCGGTGAGCAGATAGCTGCCGCCGGCGAGGGACGCCGCGTCGAACGGCGTGGACCACGCCGAGGTGCCGTCGGCGGTGAGCTCTCCAGAGTCATAGCCGGCGCCCTGGATCTGCAGGGTCACGCGCCGCACCTGCGCCGCCGGGGCGTTGGTGGTTGACGTGCCGCTGGCGGTGACGATGCCGCGGTCGACGAGGGCTCCGTCGGCCGGGCTGGCGAACCCGATGCTGCTGACCACCACGACCGGCCGGGTCACCGTGAAGGCGACCGTCCGGCTCGCGCGGGCGATCCCGTTGATGAGCGCGGTGGCGGTCAGGGTGTGCTGGCCCTCCGCCAGATCCGTGGTGGCGATGGAGCTGCTCCACGAGTAGGACGGCGTCGATCCGGTGACGGCCACCGGGTTGGCGGCCCCGCCGTCGACGCTGAGGGTCACGCTGGTTGCCGGCGGACCGGCGAGCGATGGCCGACGGATGGTGAAGGCGCCGTACTCGGGCTGGGTCTTGACGTTCGCCGGAGCGACGGTGCCACCGGGGGCGAGGTCGACGGGGTAGCCCTGGTAGTTGGCCACGTAGACCTTGTAGGCGGGCGACATCGGGCCCGGGTTGCCGAGCTGCGCGAAGGTGACGCTCCACGAGATCGTGTTGGCCGCGACGTTCCACGTCACGTTCGATGGTGGCGCCGTGTTGAGCGTGTTGGTGTCCGTGCCCGGCGATGCCGCGGTGCCGTCCCAAGCCACCTCGGTGGAGTGCTCGACGCCGTTGACGGTCTCCCGGGTGACGAACGCGTCCCCGACGCTGTTGGGATCGGACAGGTTGCGGACCGTCAGGGTGAAGCGCATCCCGGTGGCGGTCTCGATCACCGACAGGTCGGTGATGTCCTCGTCGCCCGGAGCCGGTGACGGCAGGTCGCCGCCGTCGCCTGTCGCGATGACCTGGTTCACGAAGGGCTTCGGTGCGACGTACCCGTCGGTTGCGGTGCCGCTGACTGCCAGCGGTGCGGTGCCGTCGGAGACCGCACCGTCAGCGGGGGCGCCGATGGTGACCTGCGGCTCGCCTTGCGCAGCGTCGCCGCCGTCATGCGCCACGCCGAGCTGGTCGAGCGCCGCCTGTGCGTCGGCCAGGCCGGCGCCCTTGTCGAAGGAGGTCTTGCCGCCGACGTTCTGGGGGTCGGCCTCATAGCTGGCGGCGTCACCGAACCGGTAGGCGGTGTCCTGCAGCAAGGTCTCGACTGCCGCGGGCTTGAGGTCGGGCCGAGCCTGCAGGAGCAGCGCCACGATGCCGGCGACGTGCGGTGTCGCCATCGACGTGCCCGACAGCTGCGTGTAGTACGGCGCCCACTCCGTGCTGGGGAAGCCGAACCCGGCGCAGATGGGCTGGGCCGCGCGGCAGGTCGAGGTGATGTTCGCACCCGGTGCCGAGATGTCCGGGTAGTCCGTGGGGTGGCCCTTCCAGCCCCGGCTCGACGAGGAGTCGAGCGTCCCATTGCGCGTGCCGGTGGCGGCGTCGTCGTAGTTGGCGACGGTGATCACGCCCGGCGTCGGGTCCTTCGCCGTGGAGCTGAGGCGATCGTCGCTGCCGTCACCGCCGTTGTTGGTGGTGTCCCCGTTGCCCGCGGCGAAGAGCACCGTGACGCCGGAGCTGATCAGCGCGCGGGTGAGCTGCGAGGTCACGTCATTGGGGTCGTAGGCGGTGCCCGCGCCGTCACCCCAGGAGTTCGTGACGATGCGGATCGGCGGTGTGTTGGCGCCGGAGGCGTTGGTGGTCAGCACGTCCTGGAAGGCCGCGTTCACCTCTGACGTCCAGATGCTGTCGCCGTCACCCACGGAGTAGCCGTAGAGGCTGGCACCGGGGGCGACCCCGCGGAAGGTGCCGTGCGAGGAGGTGCCGTCGCCCGCGACGATGCCGGCGACGTGGCTGCCGTGACCGCCTTGAGCGTCCGTGTCGGTCAGCGTCGTGTTCACCATCGGAGTGGCGCAGCCGCCCGTTGCGACGCTGACCAGCAGCGGCGTGGTGCACAGGTACTTGGTGTTCCGCACGATCCGGTTGGCGAGGTCAGGGTGCGTGCCGTCGATGCCCGAGTCGACCACGGCCACGCCGATGCCTGTGCCGTCCAGCACGTGGCCGGACGCCGAACGGTAGGGACCGTTGCCGACGGAGCGCTGGACCTGCTCGACCCGGGTCGCCCAGCCTGAGGTGTCGTCGAGCCGGCGCAATGCACGGTTCGTCGACAGGTAGCTCACCGAGGGGTCTCGCCTCAGGGTCCCGGCTGCTCCGAGCGTGCCGACGCCGAACACGGCGCCCACGGACGGGTAGTCAGCGATGACGTTGAGGCCGTGGTCCACCATCAAGGCAGCCCGCGTCGCGGCGGTGCCGCCCCGGACGTTGGCGTACACGCCGTAGGGAGTCGAGGCCGGGAGCATCGCCAGGTCGCGCGCGACCTGGGCGCTGACCGGGGCGAGCGGAGCCGCGGTCACGGCGTGGGCGGTGGGACCGGCCAGCTGCGTGCTCAAGGTGAGCAGGGCGCTGGTGACGGCGACAGAGATGACACGGGCAGGACGACGAAACGCACGCACAAGCGCTCCCGAAGGCTGGGTGACGGGGCGACCGGCGATGGCCGGGCGTGGGCGCGTGTTCGCGTTCCCGCACGGCCTTCCTGCTCACCCTCCGTAGTTCACCCGACCAGTTCCGGACATTCCGGACAGGGATGCTGACAGGGCCGCGTCTCACAGCCCTGTCAGCCGATGCTTGGCAGCCGGCGCGCTGTCAGGCGGCGCGCTGTCAGGCGACGCGCTGTCAGGCGACGCCCTGTCAGGCGACGCGCAGGAAGTCCACCGCAACCCAGGTTCCCTTGGAGGCGGCCCGCTTCTTGCCGGTCACCACCACGGTCACGGTGTGCACCGTGTTGGTCAGCCCGCTCACGGTCTTCAGCACGCCGTACCGCACCGCGCTGGAGTAGCCGTCGAACGTGAGCCGGGTCTTGCCGTCGATCCTGATCTCGGCCAGCCCACGGTCAGGTCCGAGCACCGTCGCCAGGGAGATGGCAGTACCGCGGAAGCGCATCGTGATGCTGGAACCGGCGAGGTTGTCGACCGCCCAGCGATGGCCGCTCGCCGACGCCGCACGCCAGAGCTGCACGAGGCTGGGAGTGCCGTTGATCGACACGGTGCCGACGCGAACCGCGTCTACCGAGACCGAGGTGTCCTTGCCGAGCTTGGACCCCTTGAGGCCGGTGACGACGACCTTCAGCGTGTGCGTGCCGGCCTTCAGGCCCTTCACCGTCCGCGCGACCTTGTAGTGAGCCGCTGCTGCGTAGTTGTTCGTCGTGGCCTTGAGCACGTTGTCCACGTAGACGCGAGCAGTCCCCTGGGCGGGACCGGTCACCGTGTACCAGGTGATCATCGTCCCGGTGAAGACCAGGTTCACAGAGGCACCGGCTGAGTGCTCGGTGAGGTAGGAGCCGCCATACGCGGAGGACGTGGCAATCCGCTTCCAAGACTGCACGACAGCTCGGCTGCTCTCCTCCGCGAGGCGGTTGGCCCGGAAGCCCGCGGGGCTGCCGCCGGCTGAGTTGCCCGCCGCGTCGCGCACGGTAGGTGCGACGTAGACGACGTAGCTCTGACCCGGGATCAACGAGCCGACCGGGGTGAGCAGCACTGTGCGCACTGCGCCGGTGCACGAGACGACGGCACCCGCACTCGAGCGGCAGGACTGGGCGGCCACGTTCTTGTGGGTGGTGTCGCCTACAACCTGCAGCGCGACGGCCGTCGCGCCGAGCACGTCCTCGGAGAACCCGACAGCGGTGCTTCCTGTCGTCGTCGTGGGGTTGGTCACGGTGACCGTGGGTGCGGTGGCGTCAACCGTCCAGGAGTGCTGCGCCGACGAGGCGTTTCCGGCCTCATCGGTGGAGCGCGCCTGCACCACGTGACCGCCGTTGGTCAGCCCCGCCACGCTGATCGCGGTCCCGCACGGGATCGCGTTGCCATCCAGCATGCACGTGGTGGTGGCGGAGGGGTCCGTCTTGATCGGGATCGTCACGGAGCTGCCGGTCAGAGCCGGCAGCGATGCAGGGAACTCAGGTGCCGCCGGCGCGACCGTGTCGAGCATCCACGTCCAGCTCACCGCAGCGCTTCGGTTCGTGGTCGGGTCGGCGGGGGGACCGTCAAGGGCCACCACCGAGAGCACGTGCTGCCCGTCGCCGCTGACGTCGACCGTGTACGGGTCCGGCGTGGTGCAGTCGACGACCGGAGCGCCGTCAAGGCTGCACTCGAAGGACAGGGTCGACGGGTCGGTCTCGACGAGCGCGAAGATCGGTGAGGGCACGTTGCTGGGGTCGGCCGGCCCCGTGAGGATCTGCGCGGGAGCGGGCGCCGTCGAGTCGACGGTGAAGGTGGTCGGGCTGATGCTGCTCCTGTTGCCTGCCCGGTCCACGGCTCGCAGGCTGATCGTGTGGTCTCCGTCGATCAAAGCAGCGGTCGTCCACGGCGAGGTGCAGGCCGCCCACGCGTCCGCGTCAGCGCGGCACTCCGCGGTGGTGGCTGCCTCGGGCAGCGTGAAGACCACGGTCCCCGGGTGCTGGTTGGTGCGCGGCGCGGGGCCGGTGACAACCCGCGGGGCGACCGGCGCGGTGACGTCGACGATCCAGACCACCGTCACCGGGCTCCCGACGTTGCCGACGCCGTCGGTCGCGCTGATCGTGAGGCTGTGCGCACCCTCGCCGAGACCGCTCGCAGTGAAGGGCGAGACGCAGGCCGCGCCTGCAGCACCGTCGAGGCTGCACGCGTAGGCGGCACCCAGGTCGTCGGAGCTGAACGGCACACTGACAGACGTGGAGGCGGTGTACGCGGGCGGCGCCGTCACGACCGCGGCGAGGGGGGCGCTGAGGTCCACGACCCACGTGACGGGGGTGGCGGCGGTGGCGTTTCCCGCGGCGTCGCGAGCGGCAACGACCAGGGTGTGGCTGCCCGAGCCGAGGCCGGCTGCGGTGAAGGGCGTCGCGCAGGTAGTTGCCGCCGCGCCGTCGAGGGCGCAGGTGTAGGAGGCCACGGACGCATCGCTGTCGCTGAAGCCCACGCTCACCTGTGTGTTGCGAGTGGGACTCGGCGGAGCCGCCACTGTCGGGGCCGCCGGAGCGATCGTGTCCACGGTCCAGCTGTAGGAGGTCGGCGCACTGGTTCCGGCCTTGCCGCCCCCAGTGATCGTGCGGACCGAGAAGGTGTGCGACCGGCTGGTCAGTCCTGTGTAGGTGACGCCGCTGACGCACGTCACGGCCTTGGCGCCGTCCCGCGAGCAGCTGTAGGAGGTCGCGCTGGGGACGGCGGCCCAGGTGAAGCTCGCGCTCGTCGCGTTCGTCAGCGCCGCCGGGGTCGTCGCCAGCACCGGGGCCGCTGGCCGGGTGCTCGGCTTCGCAGCCTGGGCAGCCGGAGCCACCACGGCCACCAGGCAGATCGTCCAGCTGACGGCGAGTGCGCGGGCCGCGTAGCGGGTGAGCTTCATGGGGGCCCCAGATGACTAGAGAGTGCGGACTGTCCCTAGTCACATCGGGTCACGTCAGGGCCACCCGCACGCCCGGATCGCGGGCCATGGTTCACCCGGCTGGCCTAGCCCGGTCGTGCTTTCGGGCGGCTAGCCGTGGAATTGCCCGGTTAGTCCGGCCTCGCCCTAGAAGCGGGCAGGCTCCATGTAGACGCCCCACTCGTCGCGCAGCGCGTCGCAGATCTCGCCCAGGCTCGCCTCCGCGCGGCAGGCATCGAGCATGGCGGGCACCATGTTCGTCTGGTCGCGTGCCGCCTCGAGCATGCGCTTGATCGCTGCGTCCACGGCTCCCTGATCGCGAGTGGTCTTGCGTCCTGCCAGCACGCGCACCTGCTCGCGCTCGACCTCGTGGGAGATGCGCAGGATCTCCAGGTCGCGGTCGATGTGCTCGGTGTTCACGTTGACACCGACGATCTTCTTCTCGCCCTTCTCGAGCGCCCGCTGGTAGACGAAGGCGGCCTCAGCGATCTCGGACATGAACCAGCCGTCCTCGATGCCGCGCAGCAGCCCCGAGGTGATGGTGCCGTCACCACCCATCTCCTTGATGTGCTCGAAGATCTTCTCGGCCTCGGCCTCGAGCTTGTCCGTGAGCGCCTCGACGTACCAGCTGCCTCCGAGCGGATCGGCGACGTTGACGACGCCGGTCTCCTCCATGATCACCTGCTGGGTGCGCAGTGCGATCTGGGCGGCCTCCTCCGAGGGGAGCGCGAGTACCTCATCGAGGGCGTTGGTGTGCAGCGAGTTGGTGCCACCCAGGGCGGCCGCGAGCGCCTCGACGGCGGTGCGCACCACGTTGTTGTAGGGCTGCTGCGCCGTCAGGGAGACCCCCGCGGTCTGAGTGTGGAAGCGCAGCCACTGCGCCTTGTCGGTCTTGGCGCCGTACACGTCCCGCAGCCACCTCGCCCAAATCCTGCGGGCCGCGCGGAACTTGGCGATCTCCTCGAAGAAGTCGATGTGCGCATCGAAGAAGAAGGACAGGCCAGGAGCGAAGATGTCGACGTCCATGCCACGGCTAAGCCCCAGCTCGACGTACCCGAATCCGTCGGCCAACGTGAACGCGAGCTCCTGCGCAGCGGTCGATCCAGCCTCGCGGATGTGGTAGCCGGACACCGACAGCGGCTTGTAGTCAGGGATCTGCGTCGCGCAGTACTCCATCAGGTCGCCGATGAGGCGCAGGTGCGGCTCGGGCGGGAACAGCCACTCCTTCTGCGCGATGTACTCCTTGAAGATGTCGGTCTGCAGGGTGCCGTTGAGCACTGCGGGATCGATGCCCTGGCGTTCGGCCGCGACGAGGTACATGCAGAAGACGGGTACGGCGGGACCGCTGATCGTCATGGACGTCGTGACGTCACCCAGCGGGATGTCGGCGAACAGCGTCTCCATGTCCTTGGCGCTGTCGATCGCGACGCCGCAGTGGCCGACCTCGCCGAGCGCGCGCGGGTCATCCGAGTCACGGCCCATGAGGGTCGGCATGTCGAACGCGACACTGAGGCCACCGCCGCCCGCGGCAAGGATCAACTTGTAGCGCTCGTTGGTCTGCTGCGCGTTTCCGAAGCCGGCGAACTGGCGGATGGTCCAGGTGCGACCGCGGTAGCCGGTCGGGTAGAGCCCGCGGGTGAACGGGAACTCGCCGGGCCAACCGATGCGCTCGAAGCCCTTGACGGCGTCTCCCGGCTTAGGCCCGTACACCGGCTCCACTTCCAGGCCGGACAGCGTCGTGAAGTCGGCATCACGCACCCGGGACGCGTCGTAGCGCTGCTGCCAGCGCTGTCGGCCGTCCTCGATGGGGTTGTCAGACACCAGGGCTCCTTCGACGTCGTTGTCTGCCTCGATGGTAGAGCCCCGGCCCCGTACTCTCCCCCGCGTGGACTGGTCGCTCAGGCACTGCGCTCGCAAGGGCCACATCACCTATGCGCCGACGGAGCCGGAGCTGCGGGAGCGGCTGCACGCGCCGGTGCCGCAGGG
>JAVEEJ010000200.1 GCA_030840515.1 Frankiaceae bacterium
GGAGCACGAGGCGCTCATCGGGACGGTCCGCAACGTCGGCTACAAGTTCGTCACACCGCCCGTGCAGCCCCTGCCGGACAGCGAGGTCGTCCGCGTCTGAGGCTGCGCAGCGCCGCTAGCGCACCGCATCCCAGCCGCGCATCAGCGGCGACTCGCGCAGCTCCGCCCAGAACGGGTCCTCCAGACCCATCGGGTTGGTGCCGAGGGCACCCACCGGCAGCTGGTCCTGGCAGATGTGCGGACCTGGGTCGGCGACGATCGGCAGCGCCGGCACCGTGATGTTGGGCTTGTCGAAGCGGAAGGTCTCCGCGAGGTTGCGCGCCGCAGCGTCACGCTTGCTCAGCGGCTTCAGGCCCCACCGCCACTCGACCATCTTCAGGATCGAGGTGTGGTCATAGATCTGATGCCCGACGAACCCGCGCTGCGCGAACGGTGACAGCACGATCGTCGGCACCCGGAACCCCGCCTGCGCGTGGTCGTCCTTCCCATGCGGCCCGGTGTCGTGGTCGTCAGGCAGCCGCGGTGGGCGCACGTGGTCGAAGAAGCCGCCCCACTCGTCGTAGGTGATGACCAGCGCGGTGTTCTTCCACTGCGGTGATGTGGTCAGCGCGTGCACCACCTGCGACAGGAAGGCCTGCCCGCGGTGGATGTCGGCGTGCGGGTGGTCGTCGTTCGAACCGCCCTGGCCTTCACCGAGGAAGAACGGGTCGAGATACGAGTAAGCCGGGAGCTGGCCCGCTGCCGCATCGGCGAAGAAGCGCGTGACCGGCGAGGCGATCGGAATGTACTGCTGGCCCCACAGCGCGAGGAACGGCAGGTCGGAGAAGTAGTAGCGCGCGGGTACGCCGGCAGCGGACAGCCGGTCCCAGATGGTCGGGAGGGTGCTCGTGGTGCTGGAGTTCTCCAACCGATCCGTGGCGGCGGCGTGCGTGTAGAAGCGGTTGGGGTAGGTCGGGCCGAGGATCGAGCAGAAGTAGCGGTCGAAAGTGCTCGCCACCTCGAGCAACGGCCGGTAGAGGGGAAGGTCCTCCCCCGTGTAGTAGCCGAGCGCGAAGTCGTCGTTGTCACCCTTGCGGAACCCGTCGAGCCGGCCGCTGTTGAACTGCAGCCGGCCACCCTCATAGCTGTGGTCGGGGTCGTTGAACCCGCATCCGCTGCGGTCCTTCAGGTGCCGTGTCAGGTGCACGTGCCCCAGCTCATCCTGGAAGCGCAGCCCGGCTTGCCGTCCGTCTGCCCCGGGGAGCCACCCGAGGTAGTGGTCGAAGGATCTGTTCTCCATGCACACCACGACGACGTGGTCGAGACCGCTCGTTGCTGGCTTCGGAAGGCGCGTGACCGGTGTGGTGGCGAGCGCCCGCTGGGCGAACGTTCCCGCGGCGAGTGCGGCGCCGGTCCCGAGAACCTGGCGCCGGGTGATCCCGCTCATCGCTTGCAGCCCGCAGTTGCCTCGGCCAGGAAGGTCTTCACTTCGGGTGCTGCCGCAAGGCCGAGATGGGGAACCCCGTACACGTCCTCCAGAGTTCTCAGCAGGCTGTAGTGGTCCAGCGGTGTTGCGCTCTTCGCGCCGGGCTTCACACAGGGGCCGAGCAGCACGGTGCCGACACGGCCGCCGCCAGGGCCAGTGATCCCCGCGAACTTGTTGATCGAGCCGGTGCGCGCGCCGCAGCACGCGGTGGCGTCGCCGGTCTCCGCCTCGTCGGCGGTCACGATGACCAGGCCGTCCTTCGCGAACGCAGGCGCGGCCAAGATCTTGGGCACCCACATCTTGAGAAACGCGTCGACGGAGGTGAGACCACCCGGCCGGCCGTCGACGCACGGCTGGTCATGCCCGTCGCTGCACAGATCAGGAGTGATGAAGGACAAGCGCGGCGTCGTACTCGCCTTGGCGAAGTCCTTGCTCAGCTGGGCTAATGGCCTGACGTTGCGCACGCACGAGCCGGTGTCGAGCAGCGAGTGGAAGTAGACGAACGGGTTGTGCCGCGCGGCGTACTGGTCCTTCGCGGTCGCGGTCTGCGTCTGGTCCTGCGTCCCCGCCAATGCCGGGCTGCCCGGGTTGCCGCAGCGGTTCGGCTCACGGGTCGGGTCGACGCCCATGTCCTCCATGTAGCCGCGCCAGCTGAGCTTCTGCGCGTCGAGCTGGTCGCCGAGCGTCTTCACGTCGGCCGGGTAGACGCAGCCGGCGCCGCGGTTCTGTCCGGCGGGGGTGGTGACGCCCACGACGTCGACGTAGCGCGTGCAGTCGGCCTGCGTCGACGGGTTGGGCTCCTGCCCGCTCACCATCGCGATGTAGTTGTCGAGGCTCGCGTGCCCGACGCCGTAGTACTGCGTGAGCAAGGTGCCGCGCTTCGGGAGCGCCGTCTTCAGGTAGGGGTTCGTGTTGTTGACGTAGGCATCGTCGTAGCTGTGGTTCTCGATGACGATCACGGCGACGTGACCGGGCAGCTTGGGCACCGACGCTGCAGTTGACGGACGTGCGGCTACGGCTGCGATCGCAGCAACGGATGCGAGTACGGCGACGACGCGCCGCCTGGGTGTCGTGGGGGGCATGACACCGAGGCTTTCTGCGCAAGATGAACGGATCCTGCCGTCACGGTGACAGCGCCCCGAACTTCAGCCACCGCTAGTGTCGATCCATGGGCGAGGTCCGGACCGAGAGGCTGGGTCGGCTCTCCCCCGACCAGGTGCGAGACGTGATGTCGCTGGTCGAGGCAGCCACCGACGTCGATGGCGTCAATCCGCTCAGCGAGCACGTGCTGCTGCACCTCAAGCACGGAGGCGACGCGCCGGCGGCGAACCTGCTCGCTCTCGACGGCGACCGGGCGGTGGGCTACGCGCACCTCGACAGCACCGATGTGGTGGAGGGTGCCAGTGCTGAGGTGGTGGTCCACCCCGATGAGCGAGGACGCGGGGTCGGCACGGCGCTCGTCAAGGCGCTCCCGAGCGGACGGCTGCGGCTCTGGGCGCACGGTCGGCACCCTGCGGCGGCCGCGCTGGCCAAGGGGCTCGGCTTCGAGCAGTCGCGGGTGCTGTGGCAGATGCGCCGTTCGCTCTACGCGCCGCTGCCCGCACCGCAGTGGCCTGATGGGGTCACGGTCCGCACCTTCGTCGTCGGACAGGACGAGGACGACTGGGTCCGCGTGAACGCGCGCGCGTTCGAGAAGCTGCCCGACCAGGGGTCCTGGACGTGCGACGACCTGATCGCCCGCGAGAAGGAGCCGTGGTTCGACCCCGCCGGCTTCTTCATCGCCGAACGCGATGGCGCGATGATCGGCTTTCACTGGACCAAGGTGCACGGAGCAGATAACGACCCGAGCGCGCACGGGCATCAGCCCGTGGGCGAGGTGTACGTCGTCGGCGTCGACCCTGACGCGCAGGGCATCGGGCTCGGCCCCGCGCTGACGCTGACCGGGCTGCGACACCTGCGCGCCCGCGGACTGCCCAGCGTCATGCTCTACGTCGACGAGGCCAACACCAACGCGATCGGGGTCTACGAGCGGCTCGGCTTCTCCCGCTGGGACACCGACGTCTCCTACCGCCGGGCGGACACCTCCCGTTCATGAGCGCGTCGCCTGCTCCGCCGATGCTCGCTGACATGGCAGAGCAGCCGGAGCGGTTCCTCGACCGTGATGCGAGCTGGCTGGAGTTCAACCGCCGGGTGCTCGCGCTGGCGCAGGACCCCGAGGTGCCGCTGCTCGAGCGGGCTCGCTTCCTGGCCATCTTCGCGAACAACCTCGACGAGTTCTTCATGCTGCGCGTCGCCGGGTTGAAGCGCCGGATGGCGACTGGTTTGGCCACCCGGGCGGCGAGCGGGCTTCTGCCTCGCGAGGTGTTGCAGCGGGTAACGGCGGTCAGCCACGAGCTGATGGCCCAGCACGCCACGACCTTCCACGACGAGGTGCTGCCCGCGCTCTCGGAGCAGGGCATCGACATCGTCCGATGGGCCGATCTGTCCGCCGAGGAACGGGCGGGGCTCGACTCGTTCTTCACCGAGCGACTGCACCCCGTGCTCACGCCGTTGGCCGTCGACCCCGCGCACCCTTTCCCCTACATCAGCGGGTTGTCGCTCAACCTCGCCGTGGTGGTCCGCGACCCGGTCAGTGAGACCGAGATGTTCGCCCGTGTGAAGGTCCCGCCGCTGCTCCCCCGGCTGGTGCCCGTGGGCGAGACGCGGCTCGTCCCGCTCGAGGACGTGATCGCCGAGCACCTCCCGCAGCTGTTCCAGGGCATGGACGTGGTCGCCCACCACGCCTTCCGCGTCACCCGCAACGCCGACGTGGAGGTCGACGCCGACGACGTGGAGAACCTGATCCAGGCTCTCGAGCGGGAACTGGATCGCCGTCGCTTCGGTCCACCCGTGCGCCTCGAGGTCGAAGAGAGCATCGACGAGCACGTCCTGGAGCTGCTTGTGCGCGAGCTCGGCATCTCCACCGACGAGGTGTTCCGCGTGCCAGGGCCACTCGACCTCACCGCGCTGCACGCCATCGCGGACATCGACCGCGCCGAGCTGCGCTATCCGGCGTTCGTGCCGGTCACCCACCCGCGGCTGCAGGAGCAGCCCGACGTGTTCGCCGCGCTGCGCTCTGGCGACATCCTGGTGCATCACCCCTACGACTCGTTCGCGACGAGCGTGCAGGCCTTCATCGAGCAGGCCGCGGCCGATCCCGACGTACTCGCCATCAAGCAGACGCTCTACCGCACCAGCGGTGACTCTCCGGTGGTGGATGCGCTCATCGACGCCGCGCAGTCGGGCAAACAGGTCCTGGTGCTCGTCGAGATCAAGGCACGCTTCGACGAGATCGCCAACATCCGCTGGGCACGGGCGCTCGAGCAGGCGGGATGCCACGTCGTCTACGGACTCGTCGGGCTCAAGACTCATTGCAAGACAGCGTTGGTCGTGCGCCGTGAAGGCGAGATTGTGCGGCGCTACAGCCACGTGGGAACCGGCAACTACAACCCGAAAACCGCGCGGCTCTACGAGGACATCGGCCTGCTGACCGCGGACGAAGCCGTGGGGGCTGACCTGACCGACCTGTTCAACCAGCTCTCCGGCTACAGCCGCCACGACGGCTACCGCTCTTTGCTGGTGGCGCCGCGGGCGCTGCGCGAGGGGATCGTCGGCCTCATCGACGAACAAGCGGCGCTCGGTGCCGCCGGCCGTGTGGTCATCAAGGCCAACTCGCTCGTGGACGAGGAGGTCATCGACGCGCTCTACGCGGCGAGCAGCGCGGGGGCAGAGGTCAACCTGCTGATCCGCGGCATCTGCGCGCTGCGTCCGCAGTGCCCTGGACTGTCCGAGCGCATTCGCGTTCGCTCCATCCTCGGTCGGTTCCTGGAGCACTCGCGAGTGTTCGTGTTCGGTGATGCCGTGTGGATCGGCAGCGCGGACCTGATGCACAGGAACCTCGACCGCCGCGTAGAGGTGGTGGCGCGAGTCCGTGATGAGCTTGCAGTGGCAAGGCTGCGCGAAGCGCTGGACCTGCTGTGCCGCGAGGACATCCTGCGTTGGGAGCTCGGCTCCGACGGGACCTGGATCCGCTGCGGTGAGGTCGATGCCCAGCAGCTGCTCATAGGCAAATCGCGATGACGACGCCGGCGTACTCGCCCATCGAGGCGGCAGGTGCCGTGCTGTGGCGGATCCACGAAGGTGTTGAGGAGGTCGCGCTGGTGCACCGGCCCGCCTACGACGACTGGTCGCTGCCCAAGGGCAAGGGTCGTCGCGGCGAGCACCCGCTGGTGGTCGCACTCCGCGAGGTGCACGAAGAGACCGGCTACCGCGGGCTGCTCGGACTACCGCTGCCGGACCAGCGCTACCTCAAGGAAGACCGACCCAAAGTGGTCCACCTGCACGCCATGCAGGCGCTGCAGGGGGAGCCACTCGATCCGGACGTTGAGGTCGACGCGGTCAGCTGGCTGCCACTCGCAGCCGCCGCTGGGACAGCGACATGGGAACGCGACCGAATCAGCCTGATGCACTTCGCCGGCCTGCACCGACCCACGTCGGTGGTCATGCTGCTACGCCACGCCAGTGCCGGTGAGCGGCGGCAGTGGGACGGCCCCGATGAAGAACGTCCGCTCGACGAGTACGGCGAGACTCAAGCGGCAGCCCTCAGCGACCTGTTGCCCGCCTTCGACATCCGTCGGGTGGTCAGCTCGCCCACCGTGCGCTGCCGGCGGACGGTCGAAGGGTTCGCGGCGGGGCTGGGCGTGCCACTGGAGACCGACCCGGCGGTGGCCGAGGACGACTACAGGCCCGAGGCGGCCGAGGAGCTGATCGAGGAGCTCATCGCCGCCCCGAAGTCATCGGTGCTGTGCACCCACGGGCCGGTGCTCGCCGATCTCGTGGAACGCCTCACCTCCCGGCTGGGATGGCCGCCGACCGGCGCCGCGCGGGTTCCCAAGGGGGGTGCCTGGTTGGTGCACACCGACCGGGCCGGACAGGTCGTGGGCCTGGAGCGCATGGCTTCCCCCTGACCCATCACATCCTCCTGCGATGTTCACCGCCCGTTCACCTCGGGTCCTGAGTCCCGTCATGCCCCCTACCTAGCGTCGCTGACGTTGACGACATCGAAACCCGGAGGGGAATCCAGGTGAAGAACCACCTGCACCACGCCACGGTCGGGCTCAGCGCCGCCGCGGTCGCCGTACTCGCACTCAGCGGGTGCGGCAGCGACAACGCCGCCTCCGCAGGCGGCCAGCCCAGCGCCAAGGCCAACTGCGCGACCGGCTCGATCATGGCCAGCGGCTCGAGCGCCCAGGCCAACGCGATGTCCGAGTGGGTCAAGGGCTACACAGCCAGCTGCTCGGGCGCGACCATCAACTACCAGGCCGTCGGATCAGGTGCCGGCATCCAGGCCTTCATCCAGGGGTCGACCGCCTTCGCGGGGTCCGACTCGGCGCTCAAGGACGAGGAGCACGGGCCGGCCGATGCGCGCTGCAAGTCCGGCAAGGCAATCGACCTGCCGATGGTGGCGGGCCCGATCGCCGTCGCCTACAACCTGCCCGGGGTCGACTCGCTCACGCTGACTCCGTCGCTCATCGCGAAGATCTTCAGCGGCAAGGTCACCACGTGGGATGACCCCGCGATCGCCGCCGTGAACAGCGGGGCGAAGCTGCCGTCGAAGGCCATCCAGAGCTTCCACCGCTCCGACTCATCGGGCACCTCGGACAACTTCACGAAGTACCTGACCGCGGCGGCAGGCAGCGACTGGACCTACGGCCACGCCAAAGAGTGGAAAGCACCCGGCGGCCAAGGGGCCAAGGGCAGCGACGGTGTGACGACCTCGGTCAAGCAGACCGAGGGCGGTGTCGCCTACGTCGAGTACTCCTTCGCCAAGAACGCGAGCCTCGGAGTGGCCAAGGTCGACAACGGGGCCGGCGCCGTCGAGCTGACACCAGACGCGGTCGGCAAGGCGGTCGAGGCAGCCACAGTGGTGGGGGTTGGCAACGACCTCGCGCTGAAGCTGGACTACACCACGAAGGTGCCGGGGGCCTACCCGATCGCGCTCGTCACCTACGAGATCACCTGTGAGAAGGGCCTGTCGTCCGACCAGCTGGCGGTGGTCAAGTCCTTCCTCGCCTACACCGCGGGCGACGGTCAGCAGACACTGACTGACCTTGGCTACGCTCCCATCCCTGCCAGTCTGCAGGCGAAGGTGACGGCCGCGATCGCCGCGCTGAGCTGACGACAAGGGCCCTCGTGGACGTGGGCTCTCACGTGCCGGACGGCCGTGAGAGCCCATTTCCGCAACCTGGGGCTGGCCGCACGCGAGAGGCAGGCAGCTACAAGAGATGACGACCAGGACGGCCGACCGGGCCTTCCGACTGACCACGCAGGCCGCGGCCGGCGTGGTCTTGGTCGTCGTGCTTGCGATCGGCGCCTTCCTGGTGAACCGGGCGGTGCCGGCCTTGCGCGCGGACACGGCGAACTTCCTGACGGAGACCTCCTGGTTCCCGGACCAAGCAAAGCCGGTGTTCGGGATCGCCGCGCTCGCCTTCGGGACGCTTGTCTCGAGCATGCTCGCGCTGCTGCTCGCCGTACCCGTCGCCGTCGGGACCGCGCTCTTCGTCGCCCACTACGCCCCCCGACGGCTGGCGCGACTGCTCGGCTTCCTCGTTGACCTGCTGGCTGCGGTGCCTTCGGTTGTGTACGGGCTGTGGGGTCTGTACTTCCTGAAGACCCACGTCAACGACGTCGCCGGATGGCTCGACCGCCACTTCGGCTCGGTGCTCACCCCGCTGCACTCGAGCACGGGGACCTATGGTGGATCGCTCTTCCTCGCCGGCATCGTGCTCGCGATCATGATCCTGCCCATCATCTCCGCGATCGTGCGCGAGGTTTTCCTGCAGGTTCCACGGGCGAACATCGAAGCCGCGCTGGCACTGGGCGCCACTCGGTGGGAGGCGATGCGGCTCGCCGTGCTGCCTTACGGGCGGCCCGGGATCGTATCGGCGTCGATGCTCGGGCTCGGCCGGGCGCTAGGCGAGACGATTGCCGTGGCACTCCTGCTGTCGACGTCCTACGACATCTCCTGGCACATCACGCAGCCAGGCGGCGCGACGTTCGCCGCCAACATCGCGTTGAAGTTCAACGAGGCCGGAGGGACGGGGCGCGGCGCGCTGATTGCCAGCGGCTTGGTGCTGTTCGTCATCACGCTGCTTGTCAACGGGGTCGCCCGTGCCGTGGTGCGGCGGCCCACGCTATGAGACGACGCAAGCTCACCAATCGCGTGATGGGCGTGCTCATCGCGGTGACCTTCGTACTCGCGCTGCTGCCCCTGTTCTCGGTGCTCTGGCTGACGGTCAAGAACGGATCCAAGCGGTTCGACGCCGAGTTCCTCACTCACTCGATGAAGGGGATCGGCGCCACCGATGCCGCCGGCGGCGCCTACCACGCGATCGTCGGCACCCTGGAGCAGGTCGGCCTCGCGACGCTGATGGCGGTGCCACTCGCGTTGCTGACGGCCGTCTACCTTGTCGAGTACGGCGGCATATCTCGTTTCGCCAAGATCGTGTCCTACGTGGTGGACGTGATGACCGGTGTGCCTTCGATCGTGGCCGGCCTGTTCGTCTTCGCCTTCTGGATTCTCGCGCTGCACCAGCCGTTCTCCGGCTTCGCCGGGGCGCTCGCTCTGACCATCCTCATGGTGCCGATCGTGGTCCGCGGCTGCGAGGAGATGCTCCGGCTGGTGCCGAGCGAGCTTCGGGAAGCCTCCTACGCGCTCGGCATCCCGCGCTGGAAGACCATCCTCCGCATTGTGCTGCCTACAGCGCTGCCAGGGCTGGTGACCGCGATCATGCTCGGCGTCGCTCGGATCACGGGCGAGACCGCGCCACTGCTGCTGACTGTCTTCGGCGCCGACGCCATCAACAACGACCCCTTCCACGGACCGCAGTCAGGACTGCCCCTGTTCGTCTTCGACCAGGCGGCCCGGCCCAACCAGGTGGCGGTGGACCGGGCCTGGGCAGGTGCGCTCACACTGATCCTGATCGTCATGGCACTCAACGTCGTCGCTCGGCTCGCGGTCCGTCGCCGCGCGGCCCACTAGGAAGGAATCCATGGCCAAGCGGATCGACGTCTCCGGGCTGGACGCCTACTACGGCAAGGTCCACGCCGTCGCCGACGTCTCGCTCACCATCGAGCCGCGCTCGGTCACTGCGCTCATCGGCCCGTCGGGGTGCGGCAAGTCGACGTTCCTGCGGACGTTGAACCGCATGCACGAGGTCATCCCCGGCGCCCGTGTCAGCGGCAAGGTCCGCCTGGACGAGCTCGACATCTACGCACCCGACGTCGACCCGGTCGACGTGCGCCGGACCGTCGGCATGGTGTTCCAGCGCCCCAACCCGTTTCCGACGATGTCGATCTACGACAACGTCGCCGCCGGTCTCAAGCTCTCCGGCGTCCGCCGCAAGTCGGTCCTGGACGAGGCCGTGGAGCGCTCCCTGCGTAGCGCGAACCTCTGGGTCGAGGTGCGCAGCCGGCTGAACAAGCCTGGAGCGAGCCTCTCCGGTGGCCAGCAGCAGCGGCTGTGCATCGCGCGCGCGATCGCGGTCGAGCCGGACGTGCTGCTGATGGACGAGCCCTGCTCCGCGCTCGACCCGATCTCCACCATCGCCATCGAGGACCTGATGGTGGAGCTCAAGGAGCGCTACACGATCGTCATCGTCACCCACAACATGCAGCAGGCGGCGCGCGTCTCGGACGTGACCGCGTTCTTCACGATCAGCGCACCGGGTGAGCCGGGCCGGCTGGTCGAGGCGGACACCACCCGCAAGATCTTCAGCAATCCTGCGGAGAAAGCGACCGAGGACTACATCACCGGCCGCTTCGGCTGACCCTGTCGGCGAACGTCAGCCGACGAAAAGCTGGGCCACGGCGTAGGTCGCCGCCGCGAACAGGCCGGCCGCCGGGATCGTGACGACCCACGCCATCGCGATGTTGCCGGCCACGCCCCACCGGACCGCCGAGACCTTGCGCGTAGCACCGACACCCATGACCGACGAGGAGATGACGTGCGTGGTGGAGACGGGTACGGCGTAGACGTAAGCGGTCGTGAACAGGACCGAGCTGGCCACAGTCTGGGCGGCGAAGCCTGCGGGGGGGTCCATCTTGATGACGCGTCGGCCGAGGGTGCGCATGATGCGCGCGCCGCCGGAGAACGTGCCGAGGGAGATCGCCGACGCGGCCGCCAGGATCACCCAGATGGGGATCGGTGCGTCACCCTGCACGTGGCCGGTGACGAACAGCGCGAGGAAGATGACACCCATCGTCTTCTGCGCGTCCTGCAGGCCGTGGCCAAGCGCCATCGCACCGGAGCTGACGATCTGTGCCATCCGGAACCCGCGGTTGACCGGTCCCGGCCGCAGACGCGCGATGCACCACAGGATGATCACCATGACCACGTAGGACAGGGCGAACCCGATGACCGGCGAAAGCACCATCGGCTTGAGGACCTTCTCGTAGACGCCCTGCCACTTGACGGTGTCTGACGCTGCGAGGGCGGCGCCCACCAATCCGCCGATCAGCGCATGCGAGGAGGACGACGGCAGCCCGAAGTACCAGGTGATGAGGTTCCAGGCGATCGCTCCGACCAGTGCCGCGAACACCACGGTCAACCCGTGCGTCGCGTGCGAACCCGCCACGTCGGCGGCCTCTGGGCTGGGCAGCGTGACGATGCCCTTCCCGACAGTCTTCGCGACCCCCGTGGACAGCAGCGCACCCAGCAGGTTCATCACGGCAGCCAGTAAGAGAGCAACCCGCGGCGTCAGCGCTCGTGTCGAGACAGCCGTCGCGATCGCGTTGGCCGCGTCGTGAAAGCCATTGGTGTAGTCGAAGGCCAGCGCCACCGCGACGATGACGATGAGACCAGCAGTCTCCAAGGCTCAGGACTCCTTGACGACGATCGTCTCGATGATGTTCGCCACCTTCTCGAAGGCGTCGGCGGCATGCTCGAGTTGATCGACCACGTCCTTCAGCTTCATCACCGTGAGGGCGTCGTACTCGCCCGCGAACAGCTTGGCCACCAGCCGCCGGTAGATCTTGTCCGCCTCGTTCTCCAGGCGGTTCACCTCGATCCAGTACTCCTCGAGGCCCTTCATTCCCTTGAGGTTGGGCATCGCGGCCGCGGTCAGCGCCGCCGCGCGCTGCAGCACCTCGACCTGCGAGGTGATCTCGCGCGGCAGCTCGTCGATGCCGTAGAGCGCGACGAGGTCGACCGCTGCCTCCATGTAGTCCATGACATCGTCGAGGCAGGAGGCGAGGTTGTAGATGTCCTCCCGCTCGAAGGGCGTCACGAACGTCTCGTTGATCCGGCGCATGATGCGGTGCGTCGACGCGTCGCATGCGTGCTCCAGCTCGCGCATCCGCTCCGCGATCTCGTCCCGGTCTGCGTGCGGCTGGACGAGCTCGGCCAAGGCGTCGGCCGCGCCGACGAGCGAGTCGGCCGACTGCGTGAACATCGCGTAGAAACTCGACTCTTGAGGCGTGATGCGCAGGCGCAACGGGGGCTCCGGGGAGGTCAGAGGCGGGGCTGGGACGAGTACGGCGAACCGCGGCGCACTCTAGGGCGGACGAGCCGGCGACGGCGCACCGGACTGGTGGATGAGGGACAGCGTTCCGGAGGCGTTCACCCGGCGTTCACCTGCGTCGGTGCAGGCCAGCCCGAACCGGCCTTGACCGCCTCAGGTTAGCGACGCTAACTTGACGCCGCTAACCCAACGCCGCGGCAGGAGGCTCCCATGCTGCTCGACCGACTCGGCCGGACCCTGGTGGCACGGCGTCGTGCCGTGCTCGCCCTCACGCTGGTCTTCGTCGCTCTCGCCGGCGTCTTCGGCGGGGCGGTGGCCAGCAAGCTGAAGAGCGGTGGCTTCGACGACCCGAACGCCGAGGCGACCCATGCCCTCAAGCGCGTGGCGGACGAGTTCGGAGGACAGCCCGACGTCGTCCTCCTCGTGCGCACAGCGGACGGCGTCGACGACCAGCAGAGCCAGCGCGACGGAGCAGCCTTGACCGCGCGGGCAGCCGCCGACCCGCACCTGTCGGGCGTCGGCTCCTACTGGACGCTCGGCAAGCCCCAGGCGCTGCGCAGCACCGACGGGCGCTCGGCACTGGTGCTCGCCAAGCTCGAGGGCGGCGACCAGGACGTCGACGCGATCGTGAAGGCCTACACGGGCCGCTCCGGCACCCTGCAGGTGCGCGTCGGCGGACTCGCGCCCACCTTCCGCCAGGTGGGCTCGACGATCCAGCGCGACCTGGCGAAGGCCGAGCTGATCGCGATTCCCATCACCTTCGTGCTGCTCATGCTGGTCTTCGGCAGCCTCGTCGCCGCCCTGCTGCCCCTCGCTGTGGCAGGAGTCGCCGTACTCGGATCCTTCCTCGCCATCACCCTCATCACCGGCGTGACGGATGTGAGCATCTTCGCGCTGAACCTCATCACCGCGATGGGTCTGGGCCTCGCGATCGACTACGCGCTGTTCATGGTCAGCCGGTTCCGCGAGGAGGTGCGCCATGGGCTGAGCACCAACGAGGCCGTGGTCGAGACGCTGCGCACCGCAGGCCGCACGGTCATCGTCTCGGCGCTGACCGTCGCCCTGAGCCTGTCGGCGCTGCTCGTCTTCCCGCTCTACTTCCTGCGCTCGTTCGCCTACGCCGGGATCGCCGTGGTGCTGCTCGCGATGCTCGGCGCGGTCGTGGTGCTGCCGGCGCTGCTCGCCGCACTCGGCCCCAACGTGGACCGCTGGCAGCTGCTGAAGCGACCAAGTCCCGAGGAGGGCAGCGGCTTCTGGCACCGCACAGCCGAGCTCGTGATGCGCAGGCCCGGCACCGTCGCGATCACCATCGGCGGGCTGATGCTGGCGCTCGGGCTGCCATTCCTCAACGTGAGCTTCGGGCTCCCCGACGACCGGGTGCTGCCCAAGGGGGCGAGCACGCACCAGGTGGCCGACGTGCTGCGCACCGACTTCCCTGACCGAGAGGCCGACGCCACGATCGTGCTGCTGCCAGGTACGTCTCCGACAGACACCCGACTCGACTCCTACGCCAGCGCGCTGTCGACGATCCCTGATGTCTCACGCGTCGACACGGCCCGCGGTGGATGGTCCGGTGGCCGGCAGGTGCTCCCTGCTGGACCGCCGAGCAAGCGATTCGTGAAGCAGGGGTACGGCGGAACCTGGGTCAGCATCGTCCCGACCATCGAGGCTCGGTCCGAGCAGGGCCAGGCGCTGGTGCACGCCGTGCGTGACACCCCGGCGCCGGGGCAGCGGCTCGTCGGTGGACCGAGCGCGGACCTGGTCGACACCGAGGCCTCGATCAGCTCGAAGACACCGCTCGCGGCCGGACTCATCGTCATCGCCACGCTCGTGATCCTGTTCCTGTTCACGGGAAGTGTGCTCATTCCGATCAAGGCTGTGGTGCTGAACCTGCTGTCGTTGAGCGCGACGTTCGGCGCGATGGTCTACGTGTTCCAGGAGGGCCACCTGCAGAGCATCTTCGGCCACTTCACGATCACGCACACGTTGGACACCACCACGCCCATCCTCATGTTCTGCATCGCGTTCGGGCTGTCCATGGACTACGAGGTGTTCCTCCTGAGCCGCATCCGCGAGGAGTGGCTCGCGACCGGCGACAACCGTCGTGCGGTGGCGCTGGGGCTCGAGCGCACCGGCCGGCTCGTCACGGCAGCTGCCGCGCTGATCGCGGTGGTCTTCACCGCCACGGCGACCAGCGGCGTGACCTTCATCCGGCTGTTCGGGGTGGGCATGGCGCTCGCCGTCGTGATGGACGCGACCCTCGTACGTGGCGCGCTGGTCCCGGCGTTCATGCGCATCGCGGGCAAGTGGAACTGGTGGGCACCGGCACCCCTGACACGGGTGCACCGGCGGTTCGGCCTGGGGGAGCCGGCCACGACACGGGCGGTCCAGGAGGAGATGAGCGCGGCCGCGAAGCCGGCGGTGAGCGCATGACGCCTGCACGCCAGCGAGCCCGCCGCGGCGAGGGAGCGGCCCTGCGGGAGGAGATCCTCACCGCGGCCCGCGAGCTGCTCGCCGAGACCGGGTCGGAGGAGGCCGTCAGCATCCGTGCCGTAGCCGAGCGGGTCGGTGTCACACCCCCGGCGATCTACCTGCACTTCGCGGACAAGGAAGCGCTGCTCGCGGAGGTCTGCAACCAGGTGTTCGTCGCGCTCGACGCGGCGATGGAGGCGGCCGCGGCGGACGCGGAGGGGCCGATGGAGGGGCTTCGGGCGCGTGGGCTCGCTTACGTCCGGTTCGCCATCGCCAACCCCGAGCACTACCGGCTGGTGATGATGCGGCGCCCGACCGAGGCGATGCCCGGCCCGACCGCCGACATGATGACCGACGGGGCGTTCGTGCACCTGCTCGAGGCGGTGCGCAGCTGCCAGCAGATCGGTCTGATGCGCGCCGACGAGGAGCCGCTCGCTCTCGGCCTGGTGCTGTGGGCCGCGGCGCATGGCATCGCCTCACTGGTCATCGCCAAGCCCAACCTGCCCTGGACCGACCTCGAGCAGGTCATCACGCGCACGATCGACGCGATGGGGTGCGGTCTGTCGATCACCAGCCTCAGCCCCGACTACCAGGGAGGGTTCGCGAGCTTCTCGTCCAACTGGCCCCCTGCGGTGCAGGCACCGGAGCGGTAGTCGTCGGGGACGTCCGCGTAGTAGACGGCGAAGTAGCGGCGCGCCAAGGCTGACGCGTCCCCCGCCGAGGCCCCGAGGAGGGCCGCCGTACTCGCATCCCGCTGCATGGCGGCGCACTCGGCCTCCGCCTCGTTGGTCAGGCCGCGCATGTGCATCGCCTCATGCGTGAGGACGTGTACGGCGATGATCTCGTCGCGGTCTGGCGATCGGCCGTGACGACCGATGTAGTTCCGCAGCAGACCGCACTGCGCGTGCTTGATGACGGTCCGCGGCTCAGGTCGACCCCCGGCGTCGAAGCGCACGTAGCCGAGCTCGGCCCCGGCGTCGACGAACTCCTCCCCCGCGGTCTGGCAGTGCACCCGGACGTCGTGCCCCACGAGCCGGCTCGCCACCTGCGACAGCCGCGTCTCGAGTCGGCTGTGACGGATGACGGGTACGGCGGCGACGACGCTGAGCAGCGCGAGGCCCGCGACCGCGTATCGGGGGAAGGCAATCGGGCGGCCGAGGCCATCTGTCCTGCGCAAGGCCCAGCGCAGCGCGAGCGCGAGAGCGCCGACAGCCGCGAGAACCGCTACCCAGGTGAGCACATGACCTCTTCGGCACTCAGTGCGTGGCGATCCAGTCCCGTGTGCCGATCACGAAGTGCGGTTGCAAGGCCGGGTTGAGCCACTTGAGGCTGGAGACGATCGTCATCTTGTCCGACGTGATGCAGCCTGACGTGGCCCGGCCGGTGTTGAGGTGCATGAAGATCGCGCTCCCCATGCCGGGCTTGTGGGACAGGTTGTAGCCGACCTGGATCGCGTACGTGTACGGCGTGACGCGCAACTGCTCGGCCGAGTGCCACCGCCCGTTGGCCGGCGCCTGCATCCACTGGTTGTAGTAGGCGGATCCGCTGTCGTCGACCCACCGGCTGTTGGAGTCGGCGACGCGCCAGGGCAGCTTGGTGCCGGGATTCGCATACCACCCGAAGCCTGTGCCTACGGGGTAGACGCCCATCGGCGTCTTACCGTCGCCCTCGCGCTTGCCGGAGCTCATCCCATTGACGCCGATCCGCGCCGCGACGCCGTTGCGCGCGAGGTGCCAGGAGCCGTCGATGTGCTTGATCCACCAGTAGACGGTCGCAGTGGTGGCACTCGTCGAGCTGGACGACACGAGGACGACCTGTCGTGCGCTCCCGACGGCTCCGGAGGTGAGCACGTGCGGAACGCCGGACGCCTCGGCTGGGGGCGGCAGGCTCACCAAGGCGGCCGCGGCCAGGAGGCTGACGGGGAGGCATCGCAGGGCAGTGAAGCGAAGTCGCACGACAAGGCCCTTACCCGCCGTGCCACGGAGGACTCACCCCTGCAGTCTGGCATCCGTGCGCACGTCCTGACGCCGCTCAGCACTCATTCAGTGGGCCCCGTGGGACTCGAACCCACAACCCGCGGATTAACCTGCCACCACGCCTTTCGGCGCCGCCCATGGGACGTTCGTGGTCTGGACTGTCCCTTCACCGTGGCGCGCGTCGCGCGCTGTAGGTGCCACCCGTCCAGTCTCTACACCTTCCGAGGCGCGCCTCGGCTTGGCTCGGGATTGCCATGCCAGTGACCTGGCGAAGGGTTCCCCGACTTTGAGTGGTGTCATCCCGACCGTTTCCGACCAGGCGCTCCTATTGAAGTCCGCTGCTCTGCCAATTGCGCTAGGGGCCCTAGCAGCCGCGACTCTACCCGGCCAGGCAGGTGGATGGGGCTGCCAGCCTGTTACTCGGCGCGTAGCTCGGCGCCACCCTCGGGTAGCCGAGGAACGACCGTCATGAGCGGAAGCAGCGGGTGCACAAGCGGCCCGATGGTGAAGGCGTAGATCGCCGTACCCGCACCCACCGTCCCGCCTAGCAGGAACCCGAACCCGAGGACGATCACCTCGATGCAGGTCCGCACCACGCGGATGGAGTGCCCGCGCGCGGCGATGCCGGTCATCAGCCCGTCGCGCGGACCGGGTCCAAGGGCCGCGCCGATGTAGGCCGCGGTCGCCAGCGCGTTGAGCGGCACACCGACCACCAGGAATGCCACCCGCGCCCACATCGGGTCCGGTACCGAGACCAGGTCGAGGGTTGCGTTCAGGAACAGGCCGATCAGCAGCGCGTTGCAGATGGTGCCCACGCCAGGCCGCTGCCGTAGCGGGATCCACAGCAGGAGCACCGCGATCCCCACGATGATCAGCCACCACCCGATGCGCAGGCCGGTGACGCGCGCGAGCCCCTGATGGAAGACGTCCCAGGGGGACAGGCCGAGCTCGGACCGGACGAGCAGTCCGTCGGAGAACCCGTAGAGGGCGAGGCCGAGGAAGAGCTGCGTCAGTCGCCGCGGCATTCGACGACCTCTCACGCCTCAGGATCCAAGCAGGGGGGCTCAGATCTTGAAGAGCGGGATGAGCACCAGCATCTGCGCCCTGCTCGGCCGGCCCCAGTGGGAGTCGTTCGGGCCGTCCGGCACCTGCCAGGCGGCGAAGCTCTCGGCGAAGTCGCCTGCCGGGGTCGCGAAGTCGTTCGCGTAAGGAGTGCCGTACCACGGCATCGTCAGCGGAATGTGCCGCGCCGTCTGCCAAGACTTGTGCCAGGACGTGGTGCCGCGGGTGAAGTCGAGGGCGTGACCGATCTCGTGGGCGATCGTCTCCGCGAGGTAGGGAGTGGTCATCCGCGAGCAGCTGCGCACGTAGACCTCGATGCGCCGCGAGCTCGGGTAGGTCATCCCGCTGAGCCCCGCTCGCGCTCCCATGAAGTTGATTGAGTAGCCGAGCGCGCGCCAGTTGTAGCTGATGCGACGAAGCGCGTAGTTGCCGCGCCGACGCTGCCAGCCGCTCGTCCCGTCACAACCCGTCAGATAGCTGGAGGTCACGGCCGACGTGGCGACCGTGGTGCTGGCGATGCGAGTACGCCGGACAGCGGTCGGGCTCGTCTGAGGTGCACGGTGCGCCACACTGACGGCCCGCTTCGCGGCGGAGGGCCGTGACGGGACGGCCTTGGCCACCGTCGGCTTCACCGCAACCTTGACGGGGGCGGCGACGGAAGGCCGGGCCGGGGCGGCGGCGGCGGGGGCGGTCGCCTTGCCGTCGAACGCACGGGCGAGGCCGACCACCCCATCGCCGTTCGAAGCGGTGGAAGGGCTTGTGGACCCACACGCTGTCAGGGCTCCGATCGCCAGCGCGCCAAGCAGCGCTGCGGCGGCCGCACCTCGTGGGTTCATGTGCCTAGTAACGGCGTCCGCAAGCGCGGAATCCACCCCTTGTGCCCGATTTCACCAGAAGTTCCCACTGCTTGCGGTGCTTAGTGACTAGACGCATTGGACCATTGGTGGAGCGGCGACCTGCAGCGAACCGTTTCGTCCCATTCCGGCTCTTCCTCCAGGTGACGACCGGGACGGTGGCGGTGCCTGTGACACTGCGCGCTGTGAGCGCTGCGGATGACGAGTTCCGTGCGTTCTACACGCAGGAGTACTCCGGTCTGGCCCGCTACCTGTGGCGGATGGTCGACGACGCCGAGCTGGCTCACGACCTCGCCCAGGAGTCGATGGTGCGGCTCTTCGCCCGGTGGCGAGGAGTGAGCGAGCCGCGGGGCTACCTCTACAAGGTCGCCACCAACCTGGTCCGGAAGGCATGGCGCCGGCGGGCCGACGAGGTCATCGCGGTGGCCGGACTGGCACAGCTCGCCCGGGTCGTCGGGGCCTCGGTGGACGGCCCCGAGATCGCGACCGTCGTACGCGATGCAGTCCGGAGCCTTCCCCCCCGGCTACGCGACGTCGTGCTCCTGCACTACTTCGCCGACCTCACCGTGCAAGACGTCGCCGCCGCCACCAGCCGCCCAGCAGGCTCCGTGAAGCGACAGCTCTCCGAGGCGCGCGTCGTCCTCGCCGCGGCCCTCGCCGACGCACCCCGCACCCCAGGAGGGTCGCAGTGACCGAGCCCGACTTCTCGCCGCGTGCGCACGGCGCCGACGCTGCGATCACTGCGGGACGCCGCCGCCGAGCGCAGCGGCAGCTCGGCAGTGCCGGTGCGGCCGGGGCGTTCGCCCTCGCGGCAGTCCTGGTCGCAACCCACCCTTTCTCGGCCGCCGGCCGCGGTAGCGACTCCCTGCGCGTCGCCGGCGACCCTCCCGCCACCGCCGAACCCACGCCGAGCGCCGGCGTCGCCAGTGCCGAGCCGACAGCCGAGCCGACAGCGTCGGGCACCCCCACCGCCACCGACCACAGCCTCGGCCAGTCACTTGGTTCGGGCGGCGACTACGGCAACGGCAACGGCGAGCCAAGCGCGGCACCGGACGACAGCAGCAGCCCCGACCCCACCGACCGCGTCTCGGCGAAGCCGGTGCGGAGCGTGGTCGCGTTCAGCGCCGGCGAGGACTGCTCGACCAGCGGCGTTCCGTTCAACTCCGTCCAGTGGTGCGGCCGGTATGCAGGCGACGCCTCGGTGGCCCGCGGCGGCACCGCGCGCGTCGCCGTCGACCTCTGCCGACCGAGCGCACAGGGTGACGGCAGCGTGCAGTTCAGCAACGAGGACGGTGCCTACCTCGAGGTCGACAGCAGCGCGTCGCAGCCCGAGTGGAGCTCTCAGGACGGTCGGCACGTGGCGAACACGACGGAGACGGTGGCCGTGAAGGCCGGCACCTGCCTGCGCTGGACCACGACGTGGGACACCCGAGACCGGGACGGCTTCCGCGTCCGGCCCGGTGACTACTACGTCAGCTACTCCTTCAGCTACAGCAACGGCTCCTACAGCAGCAGCGGCGGCACCCTCACGGTGCGGCCGTGATCAAGCAGGTACCCGTGTCCCGACCACGAATGGATCCCGCATGAGCAAGCACCCCAGCATGCTGCGGGCAACCGCCCTCGGCGCACTGCTCGCTGCGGCTGCTCTGAGCGGCCCCGCCGACGCGCGCAAGCCGCGGCCGGTCGAGCTGACCGAGACCACCGTGGTCACCGCAACCCACAGCAGCTGGGTGGATGTCGCGCTCTACGACGACGCGGTGCTCGCGGCACGGCCGGAGCACAACCCTGACGTCGACGTTGCCGGCTCAGGGCGGCTGCTCGGACTGACCCTGCGCAGCCTCGGCACCGGCTTCGCCGACACCGACGAGCTCTCGGTCTATCGGCTGCCGGCGTTCCTGGGATCGCGCCAGCTCACGGAGGGAACGACTGACGCCGGGAGCAGCTGCTCGGACGGGACTCCCGTCGGCCCGACCACCGTCCCCGTCGGCGGCAACTGCACCTACAAGGAGCCGAAGCACATCGTGCTTCACGAGGGGCTCTACCGGCTGAGCGTCCTCACCGACGGCTCCCCCGTCACCTTCACGCTCACCCTGCACGGCCTCGACAGCGGAAGCCGCGAGCTCACCCCCACGCATGCGCTCGCCTCGACCCAGCAGACCCTGCCCAAGCTCGATGGGGCCGGCACCAACCTCGTGACGTTCGGTGCCACCGCGCACCTGGCCAAGGCCGAACCCGCCTACCTCCTGGCCGCGGCCAAGGGGTCGGCGAACCCGACCTACTACGAGGAGTCCGTGTGCGTGCGTCAGGACGGCGGCGTCCCCGCGCCTCCTCTGGCCTTCGGTCCGCACTGCCCGAACGGCGTCGCCGGCAGCTACAGCTACCGGCTCAACCCAGGTCCCACCAGCTACGGCGGGATGAGCGTGTTCAGCGGCTCGCTGCTCCCCGGCCACGAGGGTGACTACGCGATCGGCGGGTCGTTCGGAGACAGCGGCGGCATCACACTGACCAACGCACTCGGGGTCTGGATGGAGCCCACCCCAGCCTGAGACGCGAGTGGCGTAGCGAGATCGTGAACCGGGGAGCTGGTCACGCCGTGAGGCACACGAAAGCAGCCGCCGTCACAAGG
>JAVEEJ010000088.1 GCA_030840515.1 Frankiaceae bacterium
GACTACCCCGCAGAGCGCTGGATGCGCGAGGCCAAGGTGCTCCAGATCGTCGAGGGCACCAACCAGGTCCAGCGTCTCGTCATCGGCCGCCACCTCGCCAAGAGCTGACGCCGGGGTCGCCGTACTCGCAACCCCGCTCCGCTTTGTGGCCAGTACGGCTGCGAATTGACCCCCAAACCACAGCCATACCGGCCCTAAAGTGCCGAAGCCGGCGCCCCCCGTCAGGTCCGGGCTCAAGAAGGAGTCAGAGCCTGCCGATGGCCCTCACGTTCGGCCGCGAACTGCGGTCGGACGGCGGGACACGCTGATCCGGACAGCCCACACCGGCCTTGCAGCCCACACTGCAGGGCACGGAGACAACACGGTCGCCTAGGCCGTCCGGGGAGTGAGTGGCGAGACCGGCTCGTCTTGAGACCGACCCCCGATGGGTCGGACGACGGACGGGAGTCACCTGGTGCGTACGTCTCAACACCCCACGGCGGGGCGTACGGCGCTCGGACTGGCCCTCGTGGCCGGAATGGCGCTGTACATCGCGCCGAGTGTGGCGTCGGCTCAGCCGGCGTCGCACACGGTCCGCACGGTCACCGTGCCGAGCGGGCAGGCCGCAGCGCCGAACCAGGCCGTCAAGGTCCGGATCGGTGAGGCAGTCGCTTACGTCCGCAACGCGGACGGCACGATCCGTCGGGTCCGCTAGGACCTGGCGGCTCGTGCAGGGGCGTCGCCCCCCGTGTCCTCATGAGGCGGGGTGCGGCGCCTTCTGCGTTAGCGTGCCCGCCGTGGAAGAACTCGACTGCCAGATCGTCCGGCTGCTCGCCGGCGATGGGCGCATGAGCTACACCGATCTGGCGAAGTCCACCGGACTGTCGACCAGCGCGGTTCATCAGCGTGTACGCCGACTCGAGCAGCGTGGCGTGATCAGCGGGTACGCCGCCCTGACCGACCCGGTCGCGCTCGGCCTGCCGCTCACCGCCTTCGTGTCGATCAAGCCGATCGACCCTGCGGCGCCCGATGACGCCCCGGAACGGCTGTCCCACCTCGACGCGATCGAGGCCTGCCACTCCGTGGCGGGGGAGGAGTCCTACATCCTCAAGGTCCGGGTGGCGGGGCCGGCCGAGCTCGAGGTGCTGCTGCAGGAGATCCGCGCGGCGGCCAACGTCAGCACCAGGACCACCGTCGTGCTGAGCACCCCTTACGAAGGGCGACCGCCAGCGGTCTGAGATACCCGCATTTGTGACCGTGCGTAGTCGTCACACAAGTCTGGCGTTTCGAATCGCGAAAACAGCGCGCGTCGGTTGGCGATCACGTCCCACTTCATGACACGGTGGGGCAGTTCGCTCGGACGCTAGGGGAGACGTCCGCTTCCCCGCAGTGCCTGCTCTCGACAGTGTCCTTTCCGCGCGCCCGACCCAAAGGATCCACTTCTCCGTGCTTCGTGTTGCCTTGCGCGCTCCTGCGCGCGTCCTTGTCCTTGTCCTGATCACCCTCGCCGGCCTCGTCGTCGGCGTCGCACCAGCCTCTGCCTCGGCCAGCGGTGACCTGGTGAGCTACACCAACTCGGCTCGAGCCGACCACGGTCTGCGCCACCTGAGCGTGGCGGCTGACCTGTCGCGTCTGGCACAGGAGCACGCCTCCTGGATGGCCTCGCACCGCAGCCTGGAGCACACCAGCGGGCTGGGGAGCAAGGTCTGCTGCTGGCAGAAGGTGGGCGAGAACGTGGGCTACGGCTCGTCCGCCCGGGCGATCTTCAACGCGTTCATGGGCTCCTCGAGCCACCGCTCCAACATCTTGTCGGCCGGCTTCACGCAGATCGGGGTCGGTGCAGCGCGAGCCAGCGACGGCTACCTCTACGTCGACCAGGTCTTCCGGCTGCCCAACGGGGCGAGCGCTCCGTCGTCGAGCTACACGGCCCCCCGTGCCAGCCGGTCGGGCACCCGCACCCCGTTGCGGGTGAGCGCCCAGGCGTCCGCCCCGATGGTGCGCAGCGCGGGGCAGCTCCGGCTCGTGAAGCTGTCCCACCGGGTGGGCAGCATCCAGGTCGACCGAGCGCCCGATCCGCTGCGGCGAGGCGTGCTGTGGGTCCAGACCATGGCCCGAGTCACCTCGAAGTAGCGGCTCAGCTGACGAGCGCCCCCTCGCGCTCCCGCTGCGAGGCCCACCAGGCCTGACCCTCCGGGGGCAGCGAACTGATCGGGTCGTAGTAGGCATAGCGCCGCGTCAGGGCGTCGGCGTCGTCGCGCTCGACCGAAGTCCGGTAGTTCTTCGTCCAGTAGCTGATGCCGCGGACCTCGTCGTACTCGTCCAGCTGATGCACCCAGCGCTTGCCGACATAGGGCACGTCGCACACGATCCGCGGTGTCGCGAACCCGGGCAGGTATCCCATGATCGCGTGCTGCAGCCGCTGCGCCTCGGCGACCGAAACCCGCCAGTGCTCCGAGCCCGGGATCATGTCGCACATGTAGAAGTAGTAGGGCAGGATCCCCGCCTCGTCCTGCAACGCGAAGCACAGGTCGAGCAGGTCCTTGGGGGTCGCGTTCACCCCGCGCAGCAACACTCCTTGGTTGCGCACGTCGCGGATGCCGGTCTCGAGCATCGCCTGCGCTGCCTTCGCCACCAGCGGCGTGAGCTGCTGTGCCGCGTTGACGTGGGTGTGGATCGCGATCGAGACACCGCGCGAACGGGCGACGGTCGCGAGCCGCGTCATGCCGGCCCGCACCTCGTCCGACAGCCAATGCTGCGGCAGGCCCATCAAAGCCTTGGTGGCAAGGCGAATGTCGCGGACGGACTCGATCTCGAGCAGCCGCGCGACGAACGACTCGAGCCGCGGCCAGGGCATGTTCGCCACATCGCCGCCGGAGACCACGACGTCGCGCACCCCCGGTGTGCGCTGCAAGTAGCTGATCATCGCGTCCAGCCGGTCCACCGGCTTGAGGTCGAACTTGTGCTTGGCCACCTGCGGCGTGGAGTTGCCGACGAGGTCCATGCGCGTGCAGTGGCCGCAGTACTGCGGACATGTGCTGAGCAGCTCGGCGAGCACCTTGGTGGGGTAGCGGTGGGTCAATCCCTCCACCGCCCACATCTCGGCCTCGTGCAGCGAGTCGCGCTCGGCATGCGGGTGGCTCGGCCAGTCGGGGTCACGGTCGGAGAGCGCCGGCAGCATGTAGCGGCGCACGGGGTCGGCGAGCATGGCCTCGTCGGTGGGCACCGCGTCGGGGACCATGGTGTTGACCATCTGCGGGGGCAGCAGGATCGACATGGTCGCCCGCTCGGCCTGGTCGCGCTCGACGTCCTCGTAGAAGGCGTCGGTCAGCAGGTCGCCGTACACGTCGCGCAGCTGTTTGACGTTCTTCACGCAGTGGGCACGCTGCCACTGCACGTCCTCCCACTCGGCGGGCGTCACGTCCCGGTATCCCGGGAGCCGGGTCCAGTCGGGCTCGACGAGCGGGCGGTGCGCGTAGGCGTAGGGCTGACCATCCATGGCTGGCCGACTTTCCATGCTCGACATAGTACGGGAGCATCTCCCGTCAGGAGAGCACCACGACGGAAGGTTTCCAGGAAATGACGGACCGGACGGGAACGAGTACGGCGAACTCGGCCATCGGGTTGCACCGCGTGCTCACTCCCGCGGGGGTCCTGCCCCAGGCCGCCGACCGGCTGGACGCCTCGCCCGTGTGCGGACCTGACGAGGTCGTGATCGCGGTCGAGCGGCTCAACCTGGACGCGGCGTCCTTCCGTCAGCTCTCCGAGGTGCACGCGGGAGACGGCTCAGCGGTGCGGTCAGCGGTGCTCGGAATCGTCGCCGACCGCGGCAAGATGCAGAACCCGGTGACCGGGTCCGGCGGGATGCTCGTCGGGACGGTCGCCGAGGTGGGACCCGCCTCGCCGCTGGGGCTCTCGGTAGGGGACCGGGTCGCGACCCTGGTCTCCCTGACCCTCACCCCTTTGCGGATCACCGACGGGCTGGCCGACTGGGACGGCTTGTCGGAGCAGGTCCCGTGCGCGGGTACGGCGGTGCTGTTCGCACGGTCGATTGCGGCTCGCCTCCCGGATGACCTGTCACCGGAGCTGGCGCTGGCCGTCATGGACGTGTGCGGTGCGCCCGCGCTGACCGCGCGCGTCGTGTCGTCCTACCCGTCCCCCCGCGTGCTGGTCATCGGGGGAGGGGGCAAGAGCGGCTCGCTGTCCCTGGCGGCGGCGCGGCGGGCCGGGGCGTCCTCCTGCGTTGCGGTGGTCCCGACCGAGCGCGAAGCGGCCGCGCTGCGGGCGGCTGGCCTCGCCGACGACGTCGTGGTCTGCGATGCGCGTGACCCGGTGGCCCTGGCCGCGGCGGTGGGGGAGCCGGCTGACGTGACTGTGGTGTGCGTCGACGTTCCTGGATGTGAGGGCGCGTCGATCCTCGCGACCGCGGGCGGCGGAACGGTCATCTTCTTCTCGATGGCGACGTCCTTCGCGGCAGCGGCGCTCGGCGCGGAGGGGCTCGCGGCGGACGTGACGATGCTGATCGGAAACGGCTATGTACCGGGCCATTCCGAGCTCGCGCTGGACCTGCTCCGCTCGAGCTCCGGTGTGCGGGCGCTGTTCGAGGCGCGGCTGTGAGGTAGCGGTCAGCGGCTCGCGGTGGAGCGGAAGACGACTCCGGTCGGATAAGGACCCTTGGGCACGCCCGCCGTCGACGGGGTCGTGGCCGCGACGACGGCGTAGATGTGTCCGTCCCGCGCGATGCGCGTGGAGATGAAGTCGAGCAGCTCACGGTTCTGGCCGGGTGGGCAGAGCACACCGAGCGAGCAGATGCCCTGGGTGTGGATCGGCTCGCCGAGCGGTCGGACCCGGGCAACGTGCGGCCTGGCGGTGGTGGCGCCCGTCACCCGCGCGACCTCGGCCCACCAACGCTGAGTGTCGGACGAGACGCTGGTCTCGCCGCGCAAGTAGACCAGCGCTAGCTCGCCGGCACGACCCCCCTCGATGGCGCCGAAGGCGCTGCCTCCTGTGCCAGCGCTCAGGTTGACCCCGCCCGACCAGGTCTTGCCTCTGTCGCGGCTGACGTAGAGCCAGGCGCCCAGCACGCTGCCGCGCAGCTCGTGCGCCAGCACGTAGACGTTGCCTGCCCGGTCGGTCGTGAGCCAGCTGAACCCGTTCTCGGTCGAGGCGGGCGAGACGAGGTAGGTGGCGAACTGGTCGAACGCGCCGGGCACGCGGCGGGTCACGTACAGGCCCGTGTCGTGCTGCTTGAGCACGTAGAGCGTCCCGTCGGGGGCGGTGGCGATGTTCTGCACGACGAGGCCGACCGCCTCCGGCGGCCCGAGCCCCCCGTCGGCCGTCCCCACGTTCATGAGCTCGGGGCTGCCGAAGCTCCGGCCTCCGTCGTTCGAGATGTACAGATACGCCGCGTCGGCGACACCGCGGGTCACGACGAAGACGGTGTTGCCGTGATGGGCGACCCACGGACGGTCGTAGACGTCGTTGAGGATGCTGGTCGAGGTCCAGGTCGCACCGAGGTCGGTGCTGCGGTGGACGAGCACGCCGTCGCCCTGCAGGCTCAGGTCGGCCGCGACCAGCGTGTGGTCGTCGAGCCAGATGATGTCGAAGTCGGCGCCACCCTTCTTCGGGAACACCGGGTTGAGGGCGCGGTAGTGCCCTCCGCCGTCCGTCGAGAGGTAAAGCCGGCTGGGGTTGGCCCCGCCCCCGGTCACCATCACGTTGCGGCCGTTGGGCGACACCGCGAGGCTCGGCTCCCCACCGAGGGACGGCAGCACGTTCACCGAGTAGGGCCGCACGTCGGCGGGTCGGGATCCGGCGGTCGCCACAGCCGACGTCGCGAGTGCGACAAGCGCGGCGGCCATCGCCACGAGGGGTCTGCGCACGGGTGGTCCCTTCCGTCTTCGGCTTCGCCTACCTTTCTGTACGTAGGAACGGGTCCGGGGTAACGCCGACGAGGAATGAGCGAGCCGATGAGCGCCCGTCTCGAAGAGCTGGGCTTCGCCGAGACGCCGATCGGCGAGGTCAGCCTGCGCCGGCGTCATCATCCGGTGACCGGTGAGGACGTCTTCGAGGTCAAGCTCGGCGACGAGTACCTGATGTCGAGCTTGTTCACGGTCGCCGAGGAGGAGCTCGGCCGGCTCGCGCTCGCCCGCGTCGAAGGGTCCGCTCTCGATGTGGTGGTGGGCGGCCTGGGTCTGGGCTACACCGCGCGCGCCGTACTCGCGGAGTCACGGGTGCAGCACCTGGTCGTGGTCGACTTCCTGGCTCCGGTCATCGACTGGCATCGGCGCGGGCTCGTCCCGCTTGGCGCCGACCTCGCAGCCGACCCTCGATGCCAGTTCGTCCACGGCGACTTCTTCGCGATGAGCGACGCGGATGGCTTCGACCCCACCACCCCAGGTCGCCGCTACGACGCGGTGATCGTCGACATCGACCACTCGCCGCGGCACCTGCTCGCCGACGGCAGTACCGGGTTCTACGACGTTGACGGCGCCAGGCGCCTCGCGCGGCACCTCAAGCCGGGTGGGGTCTACGCGCTGTGGTCGAACGACCCGCCGGACGCGGGCTACCTCGAGGTCCTGAGCGAGGTCTTCACCGACGCGACAGCCGAGGTGGTGTCCTTCCACAACCCCCTGCAGGACCGTGAGGCGACCAACACGGTGTATCTCGCCACGTCCTAGGGTCGAAGCCATGTCGCTGGATCGACTGCTCGGTACCTGGGACTGCACGATGCGTCACGTCGCCGTGGCCGAACCGGTCCGGGGCCGGCAGCGCTACGAGCGCGTGCTCGACGACGCCTTCGTGATGTTGCACTGGACCTACGAGCACCCGGACTTCCCCGATGCCATCGCTGTGCTCAACGAGGACAGCTACAGCTACTTCGACGTCCGTGGGGTGACCCGGGTATTCGACTTCTCGATCGATGACTCGGGCTGGTCGATGATTCGACATGGCGACGACTTCTGGCAGCGCTCGGCCGCCAGCTTCATCGGGGCTGACCGGATGGAGGGCACAGGCGAGAACTCACACGACGGCGGCGTCACCTGGCAGCACGACTACTCCATCTCTTACGCCCGCGTGGAGTGAAGCACCGATCGATCAGCTGCCCGGCCTCTACCGTCGACGGCACGGTCTCCGTCAGAGGCCGAGTGCCTGCACCATGTCGTCCGCGAGCCCTGGGTTATGGAAGGGGCCAGGTGCCCGCAGCTTCTCGATCACCTGGCCTTGGGTGACCGGGTCCTTGTCCTGACTCATCTTGATCTTGCAGTCGAACCGCGTGATGGCCAGCCGGAGGCCGACAGTCCCGCGCGCTACCGGCCGACCCCAATCCGGGTCGAGCAACATGGGCGACTCCACCTGCCGCTCGAAGTGCTCCACGAGCCTGCCGAGCACCGCGAGGGTGGACTCGGCGTCGAGGACCTCCGGCACGCCGTAGCAGTGCGCGGCGCTGAAGTTCCAGGTCGGGGCCCGGGTCGATCCCGGGGCGTACCAGCTGGGGGAGATGTAGCCGTTGCGACCCTCCACGATGAGGAGAACCTCGCGATCCCCGAAGCCGTGGAGCTCGTCATCAGGCCGACCCACGTGGGTGAACACCGCCAGCTCCGCAGCGTCCTCGTCGAGGAGGATCGGGTAGTGCGACGCGACCAGGCGACCGTCGTTGCTGCTCACCAGGGTGGCCCACGGGTTCTCGCGGATCAGGCGGCGGACAACCTCTGGGTCTTCAGCGGCGTGGAGCCGGTTCGGGCGCACACCGCGAGTCTGGCACGGCGACTTTGACAGGCTGTGCACCGTGACGACCACGCTCTACCGCCGCGGGCGCATCCGGTCCGCCGCGCACCCGAGCGCCACCGCGATGCTGGTCGACGGTGAGCGGATCGCCTGGATCGGCGCCGAGGAGGATGCGCCGAGAGCTGAACGCGTAGTCGACCTCGACGGCGGCTGGTTGGCTCCGGCGTTCGTCGACGCGCACGTGCATGCCACGTCGACCGGCCTTGCGCTCAGCGGTCTCGACCTGTCGGGCGCGACGTCTCTGGATGACGCGCTGGGACGAGTACGCCGGACAGCGGCTGCCTTGCCTGCCGGAGCGGTGGTCCTCGGCACAGGTTGGGACGAGACCCGCTGGCCTGAGGGCAGA
>JAVEEJ010000098.1 GCA_030840515.1 Frankiaceae bacterium
GCTCGGTGCCGGGACGGAGCGTCCCCCCGGCTCCTGCGTAGGGGCCTTCCGTGCCTTCGCGCACCACCACCATGTCGATCCGGGGCGCCCCGGCGAGCGGCGTACTCGCCCCTTCATAGAGCTTCACTGGCCGCAGGTTCACGTAGTGGTCGAGCTCGAAGCGGAGCCGCAGCAGCAGCCCGCGCTCGAGGACTCCGGGCGCAACGCGTGGGTCGCCGACCGCGCCCAACAGGATCGCGTCGTGCCCCCGCAGCTCTGCGAGCACGCTGTCGGGCAGCAGCTCACCGGTCGCGAGGTAGCGGCCGGCGCCCAGGTCATAGCTGGTGGTCTCGACCTTCACGCCCTGCGCGCCGGCCGCGGCCTCCAGCACGCGCAACCCCTCGGGGACGACCTCCTGGCCGATGCCGTCCCCCGGGATGAGCGCGACGTTGATCGCGCCGTCGGTCACCGCGTAGCGCCGCCGTTGTCCTGGCGGTCGAGTGAGCGCTGCAGGGCTTGCTTGGCCTGGTCAGTGGTTGCCGGCCGGTCCGACTTGGGGGTCTTCTGCTCTGCCATGCGGTCCACGGTAGAGCGCCGGGTCTCATCATGTGGCGCGTTCGTCTCATTGGACGGGACAAAACCGCGTCGCCGCACTCCCGGCCGCTGGTAGTGTCGTGCGCGTGGCGCATGGACTCCTCCTTAGCGGCCGCGGCGAGGCCTGCTAGGCCGGTCTCCTCGTCGCGGGGTTCTTGACTGCCGGTCACCCGACGCCATCCGAGGAGCAGTTCAGTGACCACCCCGCCCTACGCGCAGCGCTTCGCCCAGCAGCCCACCCGCATGCGCACGCACAAGTACCAGGCCTACACCCCCATCGACATGCCCGACCGGACCTGGCCGACGCGTGTCATCTCGCATCCCCCGCGCTGGTGCGCCGTGGACCTGCGCGACGGCAACCAGGCGCTGATCGACCCGATGACGCCGGGCCGCAAGAAGAAGATGTTCGAGCTGCTCGTTCGGATGGGCTACAAGGAGATCGAGATCGGCTTCCCGTCCGCGAGCCAGACCGACTTCGACTTCGTGCGCCAGCTCATCGAAGAAGACCTCATCCCCGACGACGTCGTGATCCAGGTGCTCACGCAGGCTCGGGACGAGTTGATCGAGCGCACCTACGAGTCGATCCGTGGGGCGCGGTCCGCGATCGTGCACCTCTACAACTCCACCTCGACGCTGCAGCGCCGCGTCGTGTTCGGCACCGACGTCGCCGGCATCACCGACATCGCGGTGCACGGCGCGCAGCTGTGCCTCAAGCACGCCGAGGCCATGCCTGAGACCGACGTCTACTTCGAGTACTCCCCGGAGTCCTACACGGGCACCGAGCTCGAGGTCGCCGTACACGTCTGCAATGCCGTCAACGACGTCTGGCAGCCGACGCCTGACCGCAAGGTCATCGTCAACCTGCCGGCCACCGTGGAGATGTCGACGCCCAACGTGTACGCCGACTCCATCGAGTGGATGCACCGCAACCTCGCCGCGCGGGACTCCGTAGTGCTCTCGCTGCACCCGCACAACGACCGGGGCACCGCGGTCGCGGCGGCGGAGCTCGGCTACATGGCGGGTGCGGACCGGATCGAGGGGTGCCTGTTCGGCAACGGGGAGCGCACCGGCAACGTCTGCCTGGTCACGCTGGGCCTCAACCTGTTCTCGCAGGGCATCGACCCGCAGATCGACTTCAGCGACATCGACGAGATCCGCCGCACGGTCGAGTACTGCAACCAGATCGGTGTGCACGAACGGCACCCCTACGGCGGCGACCTCGTCTACACGGCCTTCTCCGGCTCGCACCAGGACGCGATCAACAAGGGCTTCTCCGTCATGGCCGCCGATGCCGCGGCTGCCGGTGTCACGGTGGACGACATCCCGTGGGCCGTGCCTTACCTGCCGATCGACCCACGGGACGTCGGCCGCTCCTACGAGGCGGTCATCCGGGTCAACTCGCAGTCGGGCAAGGGTGGCGTCGCGTACGTCATGAAGAGCGAGCACTCGCTCGAGCTCCCGCGCCGGCTGCAGATCGAGTTCTCACAGGTCATCCAGGCCCGCACGGAGGCCGGTGGAGGCGAGGTCACGCCCGAGCAGATGTGGGGTGCCTTCTCCGCCGAGTACCTGGAGCCCGCCTCGCCGCTGCGGTTGCGGTCGCATCAGACGCAGTCGGTCGTCGACTCGCGCGACACGTTGTCTGTCGAGATCTCGGTGGACGACGAGGTACGCGTGGTCGAGGGCGTCGGCAACGGCCCCATCGCGGCGTTCGTCGACGCACTGGCGACCCTGGGACACGACGTACGTGTTCTCGACTACACCGAGCACGCGCTGTCATCCGGAGGCGACGCGAAGGCCGCCGCGTACGTCGAGTGCGCGGTCGCCGGGCGCGTCCTCTGGGGCGTGGGCATCGACGGCAACATCGTCACCGCCTCGCTCAAGGCCGTCGTCTCCGCGGTGAACCGCGCGGCCAGCGGCTAGCTCGTCAGGCGAGGTCGATCGCGCGGGCGAAGGACGCCCAGATGTGACTGCGGATCTCATCGAGGACGGGAGCGGGTACGGCGGAGTCCACCGTGAGCACCATGAGCGCCGGGCCACCGGCTTCGCGGCGTGCCACCTGCATGGCGGCGATGTTGACTCCGGCCTCGCCGAGCAGCCGGCCGACCCCGCCGACGACGCCAGGACGGTCCTCGTACTCCAGCACCAGCAGGTGCTCGGCGAGGTCGATCTCGAAGTGGTGTCCGTTGATGGAGGTCAGCTTGGGCGTGAGCTTGCGGCCCGTCAGGGTGCCGCTCACCGACACCGTGGTCCCATCAGCCAGCGCTCCCCGCACCGAGAGCAGGTTGCGGTAGGAGTGCGACTCCTCGGTCTTGGACAGCCGCACTTCCAGGCCGCGCTCTTCGGCGAGCAGCGGCGCGTTGACGTAGGACACCGACTCCTCGACGACATCGGTGAAGATGCCCTTCAGGGCCGCGAGCTGCACCACGTCGACGTCGTGTTGGGCGAGCTCCCCGCGAACCTCGACGTCGATCGTCGCCGCGAGCCGGCCCGCCAGCGCCGTGAACACCCGGCCGAGCTGCTCCGCAAGCGGGAGTGCCGGGCGCAGGTCCTCCGCGACCACTCCCCCTTGCACGTTGACCGCATCGGGCACGAACTCACCCGACAGCGCCAGCCGAGTAGAGCGCGCCACGGCGACCCCCGCCTTCTCCTGGGCCTCCTCGGTCGAGGCCCCGAGGTGCGGGGTGACGACGACGTTCTCGAACTCGAACAGCGGCGACTCCGTGCACGGCTCCGTGGCGAAGACATCGAGCCCGGCGCCGGCCACCCGGCCCTCCTTGATCGCGACCGCAAGCGCGTGCTCATCGACGAGCCCACCGCGGGCGGCGTTGATTATGAACACACCCGGCTTGACGGTCGCCAGCTCCTTCTCGCCGATGAGCCCGAGGGTCTCCGGCGTCTTGGGCAGGTGGACCGTGATCACGTCCGCGGTGCGCAACAGCTCATCGAGGTCGACAAGCTTCACCCCCAGCTGCGCGGCACGCGCGGGAGCGACGTACGGGTCATAGGCGATCAGCTGGACCTCGAAGGCGGCCAGCCGCTGCGCGACGAGCACACCGATGCGTCCGAGCCCGACGACGCCGACCACCTTGTCGGTCAGCTCGACCCCGGTGTACTTCGACCGCTTCCACTGCCCCTGCTTGAGGGCTGCGTTCGCGGGCGCCACGTTGCGCAACACGGCGAGCATCAGGGCGACGGCGTGCTCCGCCGCGCTGACGATGTTGGACTGCGGTGCGTTGACCACCATGACGCCAGCCGTGGTCGCGGCCTTGACGTCGACGTTGTCCAGCCCGACGCCGGCGCGGGCGACCACCTTGAGCTTCTTGGCCGCGGCGAACACCTCGGCGTCCACCTGGGTCGCGCTGCGGATCAGCAGGGCGTCGACGTCGGCGACCGCGCTCAGCAGCTCGCTGCGGTTTGCGCCGTCACACGAGCGCACCTCGACGTCGGGGCCGAGCGCGTCGACGGTGGCGGGTGAGAGCTCCTCAGCGATGAGGACGACGGGCTTGCTCACGGGCG
>JAVEEJ010000191.1 GCA_030840515.1 Frankiaceae bacterium
CGGCGACTCCTTCGCGGCAGACGAGGAGCACGGTGTCGTCGCCGGCGACCGTGCCGACGACGTCGGTCCACACACACCGGTCGTTGGCGCTGGCGAGCAGGTGCGCGCCACCTGGCGGAGTGCGCAGGACGACCATGGACCCCGAGGAGTCCGCGCCCACCAGCAGCTCCTGCGCGAGGCGGGCGAGCCGCGGCTCACTGTGGCGACGCGGGTCGGAGTCGTCCGGCACGACGTAGACGAGCGAGCCTTCGGCATCGCGGATCCGGGTCGCACCGAGCTCGAGGAGGTCGCGGGACAGCGTCGCCTGCGTCACGACCAGTCCTTCGGCAGCAAGCAGCCGACCCAGCTCGCCCTGCGACCGCACCGACCGATCCGCGAGCAACGCGGCGATGCGCGCATGCCTGGCGGTTCGCGTCGTCGGCACGGTCGCGGTGACGACCCGGGTCGTGCCCATGTCAGCCTGCCCGTGCCAAGAGGAAAGCCAGCACGGCCTTCTGCGCGTGGAGCCGGTTCTCGGCCTGGTCGAACACGACGCTGTGCGGGCCGTCGATGACGTCGGCGCTGATCTCCTCGCCGCGGTGGGCCGGAAGGCAGTGCATGACGATCGCCTTGTCGTCGGCCACGTCGAGGGCACGGCCGTCGAGCTGGTAGTCGCGGAAAGGAGCAAGCCTGGCCTGCGCCTCGTCTTCCTGCCCCATCGACGCCCACACGTCCGTGTAGAGCACGTCAGCGCCCGTCGACGCCGCGATGGGGTCGCGCAGCGCGGTCGCGCTTCCCCCGGTTCGCGCGCCAATGGCGGCGGCGCGCTCGACGATGACCGGGTCGGGGTCGAAGCCCTCGGGCGCGGCCACCCGCACATGCAACCCGGCTGCGGCTCCCGCAAGAAGCAGCGAGTGGGCCATGTTGTTGCCGTCGCCGAGGTAGGTGAGGGTCAGCCCCTCGAGTGTGCCCTTGTGCTCGCGGATCGTCTGCAGGTCAGCGAGGGCCTGACAGGGGTGCGCGAGGTCGGTGAGCGCGTTGATCACGGGCACGGTGGAGGCAGCGGCGAGTGCCTCGATCCGCTCCTGTCCGAAGGTCCGGATGACGATGGCGGCGACGTAGCGGGACAGCACCGCAGCGGTGTCCTCGATCGTCTCGCCGCGCCCCAGCTGGGTGCTGCGGGCATCGAGGATGATCGGGTGGCCACCGAGGTCGGCGATGCCGGCCTCGAACGACAGCCGGGTGCGCGTCGAGGGCTTCTCGAAGATGACCGCCACGGAGCGCGGTCCCGCGAGTGGCTTGTCCGCGAAGCGATCGGCCTTGCGCCGGTCGGCGTCGTCGAGGACCTCGATCAGCTCGGACGGCGACAGGTCGTCGTCGATGAGGAAGTGCCGCAGGCTCATGGCCGCTGCTCGGGGTAGGGCGTGGTCGTGCCTGGGCCGCCAGTGACCTCGGCCACGCGCTCCAGCAGCTCGGAGACGGCGAACGGCTTGGAGAAGACCGAGCGCTCCCCGAGGACCTCGCGCAGGCCGGGTACGGCGTCGACCTTGCCGGTCACGACGACGACGGGGATCGACGCCATGTCGGGGTCGGAGCGCAGCTCCTCGAGCACCCGCAGGCCGCCGAGGTCCGGCATCATCAGGTCCAACAGGATGAGCGCCGGCTGCTGGGCCGCGGCCTTCACGAGCCCGGCCAGCCCGTCGGATGCGGCGTTGACCTCGTAGCCCTCGGCCGTCAACAGGGTCTGGAGCAGTCCCCGAACACTGGGGTCGTCCTCGACGACGAGGACGAGCGGTGGAGTCACGGTGCCTCCGGGGCGAGCGTTGCCGACGCTGGCGCCGGCTGGACGGGAAGGGTCACCGTGACCCTAGTGCGACCGCAGACGGCATCGAGGAGCTCTGGCAGTGCGGCGGTGAAGGTGTCGGCCTCGGCGTCGGTGAGCACCAGCGGCGGGGCCAGTCGGACCGCGTCGGCGGTCACGGCGTTGACGAGGAACCCGCGCTCGCGTGCGGCCGTCTCGAGCTCCGGGGCGACGGGTGTGGCGAGCTGCAGCGCGAGCAGCAGCCCGCGACCCCGGACCCCCTGCAGGCCAGGGTGTTCCAACGCGGCCAGGTCGGTGGCCCAGCGCGCGCCGAGCCCAGCCGCGCGGCCGACGAGACCGGACGTGGTGAGCACTCCGAGCACTCCCGACGCTGCGGCGCAGGCGACCGGATTGCCGCCGAAGGTCGACCCGTGGTCACCGCGGCCCAGGGCAACCCCCGCCGGGCCGAGGCCGATGCAGGCGCCAATGGGGAGTCCCCCGCCGAGACCCTTCGCCAGCGTCACGACGTCGGGACGGATCTTGTCGTGCTCGAAGCCGAACCAGGTGCCGGTGCGCCCGAGACCGGTCTGCACCTCGTCGAGCACGAGCAGTGCGCCGGTGCTGTCACAGGCCGCGCGTGCCGCGGTCAGGTAGCCCCCTGGCGCGGGGCGCACCCCGCCTTCACCCTGAACGGGCTCCAGGAAGACCGCCGCGGTGGTGCTGTCCACCGCGGCCTCGAGCGCTGCGACGTCGCCGTACTCGACGAAGACGACCTCTGCCGGGAACGGGCTGAAGCCGGCCTGCTTCATGGGCTGTCCGGTCAGCGCGAGCGCGCCCATCGTGCGGCCGTGGAAGGAACCAGTGGCGGCCACGAGCTTGGTCCGCGTCCCGGCGTGGTGGCGGCGCACCAGCTTGAAGGCGGCCTCGACCGCCTCGGCCCCGCTGTTGCAGAAGAACACCCGGGCCTGCGAGCCACCACCCACGGCGGCGTCGACCAGGGCCACCAGTCGCTCGGCAAGGACGATCCCGGGCTCGTGAGCCGCGAGGTTCGAGGTGTGCGCGATGCGCGAGACCTGCGCGCTGACCGCCTGCACGACGGCCGGGTGCGCGTGGCCGAGCGAGCTGACCGCAATGCCGGCGAGCAGGTCGAGGTAGCGCCTGCCGTCGACGTCCCACACCGTGGAGCCGACTCCGCGGTCGAGCACGAGCGGAGGCGTGCCGTAGTTGCCCATCAGCGCGGCGTCCCAGCGCGCGAGCAACGCCGTCGAGGTGCTCATGCCGGGACCACCATGGTGCCGATCCCCTCGTCGGTGAAGACCTCGAGCAGCAGGCTGTGCGGCACACGGCCGTCGAGCACGTGCGCGCGCGGCACGCCGCCGCGGACCGCCCGCAGGCACGCCTCCATCTTGGGCACCATCCCGCTCGACAGCGATGGCAGCATGAGCTCGAGGGCGTCGACGTCGAGCTCGCTGATCAGCTCGTCACTCGCCGGCCAGTCCGCGTAGAGGCCCTCCACGTCCGTGAGGACGACGAGCTTCTCCGCTTCGAGTGCGACAGCCAGCGCAGCGGCCGCAGTGTCAGCGTTGACGTTGTAGACCTGGCCGTCGGTCCCCCGGGCCACGGTGGACACCACCGGGATGCGGCCGTCGGCGAGGAGGCTGCGTACGGCGCCTGGCTGCACATCGACGACGTCGCCGACCAGGCCGACGTCTACCTCTTCCCCGTCGACCACGGCGGCTCGGCGCTCAGCAGTGAACAGGTGGGCGTCCTCGCCGGACACGCCCACGGCGAAGGGCCCGTGTGCGTTGATGAGGTTGATGACCTCTCGGTTGACCTGTCCCGTGAGAACCATCCGGACCACATCCATGGTCTCCGGCGTGGTGACGCGCAGCCCCCCCGCGAACACCGACGGGACGCCGAGCTTGTCGAGGTGCGCGGTGATCTGCGGACCACCGCCATGCACGACGACCGGCCGGATCCCGGCGTAGCGCAGGAAGACCACGTCTTCCGCAAACGCCTCGCGAAGATGGTCATCCGTCATGGCATGTCCGCCGTACTTGATGACGACCGTCTTGCCGTGGAAGCGCGCCAACCAGGGCAACGCGTCGACGAGCGTCTGAGCCTTGCCGAGAGCGGCGTTGCCGCGGGCGGTGGTCATGTCGAGTACGCCGAGTTCTCGTGCACGTAGGCAGCCGTCAGGTCGTTGGTCAGCACCCAAGCCTGGGCGTCGCCGGCCTTCAGATCGACGCGGATGGTGACATGGCGGCCGCTGAGATCGACAAGACCGCGCTCCTCCCCCAGCGCGCTGTCCCTGCACACGACGACGCCGTTCATGGCGACGTCGAGCTCGGTCTCGTCAAATGCCGCTGACGTGGTGCCAACGGCGGCGAGCACGCGGCCCCAGTTGGGGTCCTCGCCGTGCAGCGCGCACTTGAGCAGGTTGCTGCGCGCGACGGCTCGAGCCACCTCGAGCGCGTCGTCCTCGGTCGCCGCGTTGACGACCTCCACCCTGATCTCCTTGCTGGCGCCTTCGGCGTCCGCGACGAGCTGCTCGGCCAGGTCGAGGCACACCGCAGTGACCCCGTCGAGCAGGTCGCTCGGCTCAGGGCGCACGTCGCTGGCGCCGCTCGCGAGCAGCAGCACCGTGTCGTTGGTGGACATGCACCCGTCGGAGTCGATGCGATCGAAGGTCGCGCGGCACGCGGCGCGCAGCACCTGGTCCAGCGTCCGCGCGTCGGCGACGGCGTCAGTCGTGATCGTGACGAGCATGGTGGCCAGCGCCGGTGCCAGCATCCCCGCACCCTTGGCCATCCCGCCGACGGTGAACCCGCGTCCGGCGTACTCGCTCTCCTTGCGGACCGTGTCGGTGGTGCAGATCGCGTCGGCGGCGTCGGGCCCGCCGTCTGCCGTGAGCCGCTGCGCTGCGTCGTCGACGCCGGCGAGAAGGCGGTCCATCGGGAGTCGGACGCCGATCAGTCCCGTGGAGCACACGGCGACGTCGGAGGCACTGACGGCGAGTACGGCGGACAGGTGCTCCGCAGTGCGGTGGGTGTCCTGGAAGCC
>JAVEEJ010000281.1 GCA_030840515.1 Frankiaceae bacterium
TCCCTGAGTTCGCCCGGATCATCGCGGTGGCCGACGCGCTTGACGCCATGACGAGCACGCGCTCCTATCGCGCGGCGAAGTCGGTGGACGAAGCGCTCGCCGAGATCCGTGCCTCCTCCGGAGCGCAGTTCGATCCCGCGATGGTGGAGGCGGTCGAGCACGCCGTGGCCCGACACGGCTGGAGCACGCAGCGCCGCGCGGACGACCACCAGAAGCCGGTGGGTGTGGCCTCCATGGGCGAGGTGCTGCTCGCCGACGACCACGACCTTGTCGACGACGGGCGCACCCCGTGACGTCGCCCCTGTCCGCCGGCAGCTCGTCGCGTATGCGCCACGGATCCTTCGGCACCGGTGAGGTGCTCGTCGTCGCCCTGGCCACCCTGCTGTCCGTGGCGGCGGTTGGCCGCACCGCCAGCATTGGGGTCCAGCGTCCCGGCTGGGCACTGGCCTTCGCCGGCCTCGTGGCGCTGGGCGAGATCGCCCGCGTCCGGCTCCCCGGAGGGCGCGAGACGGCGCCGATCGCCATCGCCGGATCGCTCGGGTACGCCTTCGTCACCAGCATCAACGGCACCGCTGCACGGCACGGCGCGCTGCAGGTCACCGCTGTCGTGGCAGTGGCGATGGTCGCCGGCTCCTTCCTGCACGTCGCCGCCGGTCGCCCGACCCGCCCCGACGAGCTGGCCAGGCGCCTGCTCGTCATCGCGCTTGCGGCCGCTGTCTACCGCCCCTTCGTCGCCTCGCTCGAGCACCACGTGCAGCGCCAGGTGCTGGTCATGCTCGGAGCCGCCGTACTCGCCGGCATCCTGGACACCTTCCTCGCCGCACTCGCCCACGCGGAGCGCGAGCACGCCCGCTTCGGCCCCGCCTTCGCCGACGAGCTGCGCGCCCTCGTGGGCATCACGGCCGCCATCGGATCCACCGGGATCCTCATCGCGCTCGCGGCGCGCCAGCTCGGGCTCTGGGCGCTCCCCGTCTTCTGCGTCCCGCTGCTCGTGACCCAGTTCTCGTTCCGCCGCTACACCGCGATCCGCGCCACCTACCTCCAGACGATCCGTGCCCTCAGCCGCGTGACCGAGGTCGGCGGGTACGTCGAGGCCGGCCACTCGCGCCGAGTCGGGGAGCTGTCGCTGGGCATCGGCCGCGACCTCGGGATGGGCGAGGCTGAGCTGCTCGAGCTCGAGTACGGCGCTGTGCTGCACGACATCGGTCAGCTGTCCTTCGCCGACCCTGTCCCCGGCGGCTCGACTCTGGTCCTCGCGCCCGTCGAACGCCGTCGGGTGGCCGAGCTGGGCGCCGAGATCGTGCGCAGCACGGGGGCCATGGCCGGCGTGGCGGAGATCGTCGAGCGGCAGGCGGATCCTTACCGCAGCGCTGGGGAGCTGGCCGACCAGACGCTTCCGCTCGCCAGTCGGATCATCAAGGTGGCGAACGCGTACGACGACCTCGTGGGGACCTCGATGGGTCTGCAAGCCCGTGAGGACGCGCTGGAGCACCTGCGGATGTCGATGGCGTACGAGTACGACCCGCGCGTCGTGGATGCCCTCACCCGGGTTCTGGAGCGCCAGGCCGTCCCGACCGGCTGACCCGCTCTCGGTAGGGTCCGGACCTGCATCTAGCAGGAGGGATCCGGGGTGTTCGAGAGCGTCCTCGTGGCCAATCGCGGCGAGATCGCGCGGCGTGTGATCCGCACCGCTCAGCGCATGGGGCTGCGCGCCGTCGCCGTCTACTCCGAGGCCGACGCGGGCCTGCCGCACGTGCTCGAGGCCGATGAGGCGGTGCTGCTCGGCGACCCACCGCCCGCGGCCTCCTACCTGGACATGGACAAGGTCATCGAGGCCGCCCGGCAGTCCAACGCCCAGGCCGTGCACCCGGGCTACGGCTTCCTTGCCGAGAACGCGGTGTTCGCCCAGCGAGTGATCGACGCCGGGCTGGTCTGGGTCGGGCCCTCACCGGACTCGATCGAGCGCATGGGCGACAAGATCAACGCGCGCAACCTGATGGAGGCGGCAGGAGTGCCGGTCGCCGGCGGCAGCCGCGAGCCGGTCGCTGATGTGGATGCCGCGCTCGCCGAGGCGGCCCGGATCGGCTACCCGGTGATGGTGAAGGCGTCGGCCGGCGGTGGCGGAATCGGCATGTCGGTCGTGTACGACGACGACGGGCTACGCGCCGCGTTCGACACCGCCAGGACGCGGGCCGAGCGCTTCTTCGGAAACCCGGCCATCCTGCTCGAGCGCTACATCACCAAGGCTCGCCACGTCGAGGTGCAGATCCTCGGGCTCACCGACGGGCGTGTCGTCGCGTTGGGTGAGCGTGACTGCTCGGTGCAGCGCCGGCACCAGAAGGTCGCCGAGGAGTCCCCCTCACCGGGCGTCGCTGCCGACCTGCGGGCCCGGATGCTGGCTGGTGCGGTGCGCGCAGGTGAGGCGGTCGACTACCGCGGAGCCGGCACCGTGGAGTGCCTGGTCGACACCGAGGCACAGGACTTCGTCTTCCTCGAGATGAACACCCGGCTGCAGGTCGAGCACCCCGTCACCGAGCTGGTGACCGGCATCGACCTCGTCGAGCAGCAGCTGCTCATCGCGGCCGGCGAACCCGTCAGCTTCGACCCCGGAGCGGTGCGAGCTTCGGGGCACGCGCTCGAGTTCCGCGTCTACGCAGAAGACCCCAAGCGCTTCCTGCCCTCCCCGGGCGCCATCACCGCGTGGAAAGAGCCCTCCGGCGAGGGAGTTCGCGTCGACGCGGGCTACGCGGAGGGCAACACCGTCACGCCCTTCTATGATCCGCTGCTGGCCAAGCTGATCACCTACGGCGCCGACAGGGACGAGGCGATTGCTCGGGCCCGCGACGCCGTGGCGGCGTTCGTCGTCGAGGGACCCAAGACCAACCTGCCGTTCTTCGACGAGCTGCTCAGCAACAGCGAGTTCATCTCGGGCGACTACGACACCGGGCTCGTCGACAGGATGCGGGCCAAGCCATGAGCGAGCTCAAGCGCGATCTCCGCGACGGCGTCCTGCGCCTGACGATCGACCGTGAGGACAAGCGCAACTCGCTGTCCGCCGAGGTGCTGCGCGAGCTCGGCGCGGCGGTCCGGGCAGCGTCGACCGACGACGAGACGCACGTCGTGCTGGTCAGCTCGGCGGGGGAGCGGGTCTTCTGCTCAGGCGCCGACCTCGCCGTGATGGGCAACGACGCGACCGGTCTCGAGCAGCACGAGGGCCGGGGCCTGCTCCGCGACCTCGTGCTCGCGATGCGGGCCTGCTCGAAGCCGGTGGTGGCGAGGGTGCAGGGGCTGTGCCTGGCGGGTGGCTTCGCGCTGGCCGGGGGCTGTGACGTCGTACTCGCACGTGAATCGGCCCAGTTCGGCCTGCCGGAGGTGGATCGCGGGCTCTGGCCGTTCATGGTCGGCGCCCTGCTGGCCAAGCACATGTCTCCCAAGCACGCCTTCGACCTCATGGTGAGCGGGGAGCGGATCACCGCGCGCCAGGCCTACGAGGTGGGCTTCGTGTCCCGGGTGCTTCCGGACGAGGGGTTCGATGAGGCCGTGGACGCGTACGTCGCCAAGCTGGCCGCCGCCCCACCGGTCGCGGTCCGACTCGGCAAGGCGGCCTGGGCCGCGGTCAGCGAGACGCCGTCGCTGCCGGCCGCATTGGAGGCCATGCAGGCGCAGCTGTCGCTGATCACGACGACCAAGGATGCGGTGGAGGGGATCACCGCGTTCTTCGAGAAGCGCGAGCCGCGCTGGACCGGGCGCTAGATTCGCCCCCGCACCGCCCACGCCGACACCCGAGGAGACCTGGTGGCCGAGATCCGTGCCGAGATGGTGGCAAACGTCTGGAAGGTCGTGGTGGCCGAGGGCGACACCGTGGAGGACGGCGACACCCTGGTGATCCTCGAGTCCATGAAGATGGAGATCCCCGTGATCTCCGAGGAGAACGGCCGGGTGGCCCAGCTCAAGGTGGCCGAGGGCGACGTCGTCCAGGAGGGCGACGTCATCGCCGTGATCGAGTAACGACGGATTAGGCCCGATGGGTCAAGATCCGGCTCCGAGCGGCCGAACGACTACAGGTGACCGCGCCCACGGCAGCTGCAGCAGCCATCGAGCCCTTCCTGCGCGCTCTCGTCGAGTGCGGCGGGTCTGACCTGCACTGCAAGGTCGGATCCCCCCCTCGCGTGCGCATCGACGGCCGCCTGCGCAAGCTGCAGACCCGTGACCTGACCGCCGCCGACACCGAGTCGATGGTGGCCGAGGTGCTCCGCTCCGACCTGGTCGACGAGTTCGGCCGCACCAACGAGGCCGACTTCGCCTACTCCCTCCCGGGTGTGGGCCGCTTCCGCGTGAACGCCTTCCGCTCCCGTGGCTCCGCTGGCTTGGTCTTCCGCCGGGTGTCCGTCGGGGCGCTGCCGCTCGACGAGCTGGGCCTGCCGCCCGTGCTCGGCACGCTGGCGATGGAGCCGCGCGGGCTGGTGCTCGTCACCGGCCCCACCGGCTCCGGCAAGACCACGACGCTCGCCGGCATGATCGACCACGTCAACCAGAACCGCGAGGTCCACGTCGTCACGATCGAGGACCCCATCGAGGTTCTGCACTTCGACAAGCTGGCGATGATCAACCAGCGCGAGGTGCGCGTCGACACCGACGACTTCTCCACCGCGCTGCGCGCCGCCATGCGCCAGGACCCCGACGTGATCCTGGTCGGCGAGATGCGTGACGCCGAGACCGTCAAGGCCGCGCTCGCTGCCGCGGAGACCGGGCACTTCGTCATGTCGACGCTGCACACGACCGACGCGCAGGAGACCATCAACCGCATCATCGACTTCTTCCCGCCGCACGAGCAGAAGCAGGTGCGGCTCTCGCTCGCCTCTGCGCTGCGCGGCATCATCTGCCAGCGCCTTGTCCCGCGCGCCGACGGCGAAGGCCGTTGCGTGGCGATGGAGATCTGCGTCGGCACCGGCCGCATCGCCGACGCGATCAGCGACCCGGACAAGACCTC
>JAVEEJ010000336.1 GCA_030840515.1 Frankiaceae bacterium
AACGGCACTTCTGAGCACGTCCGCACGCGCCAGTTGGAGCGCCACCCATTGTCCGTGAATCGCCTCATCGCCCCTCCAAGGGGCTCAGTGCCTTCGCGAAACGCGCCAAGTCTCCCTTGCTCCAAAAAGACACCACCCATGTGCGCCCGTGGGCCGCGTACTCGCCAGCGAGCAAGTTCCGCTTCTCCATGTCGGCTGGGCCTGCCGCCGTTTGCATGACAGCAGCACCTTGAAGTGCGGGAGAACCGCATATGAAGGTAGCGCCAGGGGAGGTGAGCGCCTCCTGCTGAATGTCGTCCGTGCCAGAGCAGGTGAGGCCCGCCTGCTTCAGGGTGCCTAAGAGGTCCGCAAGGGTGACCCGGCCATGAACCGTGGCCGAATTTGGTCTGTCAGCGTCCACGCCTCCACAGGATAAGAACACCACGCCTAGCGGCAGGAATTTGACCGCGTGCCACCAACGATGGGGCGCACCAGCACCGAGACGCATTCGCGGAGCATGTCAGAGCGGAAGTAGAGCGGCACTTCTAATCAGCTTTGCCGAAGCGCCTGTCGTCACGAGCCTCCTGCCGCCGGGCCACGTCGGTTCCGTCCCGCTCGGAACCGCCGAAGTCGAACAACTTATGTCCGCGAGCCACAGTCCGATCCGACACTTCGATCGACCGGACAGAGACACCGCGCCGACCCGGTTCCACGCAGAAGTGCCACGTCACCGATGTCCAGGGCAAAGAATGGAGGTTCCCGGCCGCCCACCACCGCCGAGGGAGGCGGTCCACCAGACCCGCGGGCAGGAGCTGCACGTTGCCATCGTCGCGCACATGAGCGAGCTAGCGGCACATTCCGTGCCGCCCCTGCCATGCTTGATGCGTGTTGCAGTGGCTGCGGCGGCGTAAGGCAAGCCGACGTAGAGATGCGGAGTGGACTGCCGTCTCGGCGGACGTGGCACGCGCCAAGCAACATCGGGTTGAAGCCGTGGCGGGCCGCGGTGAGCAGGCGACCGTGGATTGGCTCGAAGCGCTGCTCTTCAGTCACGATCCGATCGGTATCAACTTCGGCGAGAACACCGATGAGTACCGGTCCGAGGCCGAGACGATCGCGCTCCGCCGAGACGAGGTTGGCAGCTTTCAGGACGCTCAACGAGTGGTTCACGAGGAGTTCGTCCGGTGGTTCGACGCCGGCGTTGCGGGACCGCCTGAACGGTATGCGGCTCTCGCGCGCGAGGTCTGGCGGCGGTGGTCCGCGGATCGCGGCTAGCGGCACCTATGTAAATACTTCCACTGCAGTAACGACGAGAATCAGCAGCCCGAGGGCCGCAAGACAGGCCCAAGCGAACCGCGCTCCGCGAAGCCGGGCTGACGCCATGTCCGGCACATCCCCAGACTCGTTGCCTGGGTCGCGACGGTCGGAGGTCAGCCGTTCCGACAGATCGGTGAGGACGCCGCGCAGCGTTCCCTTGACCACGGTGGTGTCGATCGACACGGCGAGAAGTTCGACCATGTCGTCGTGGAACGGGAGAACGTAGTGGTGCACATTGCTGCGTATCTCGTCGGCGTGGGAGGGATGTGCCCGGATGACGTGCTCGATCCACTCCGAGTTGAGGACCTCGTTCAGCTGGTACCTCACGAGCCCTTTGCTCGCGAGGGGATGGTCATCGAATGCCGTGTCGCTTGGGCCGCCCATGCGAACCTCTATGCACTGCTTCGGCTCGATCACCAATAGCGCGGTGGGGTAGGTGTCACCTGAAGACACCCCTGTCACGTAGGTGCCATCCCAGCCAGGGTCGGAGTCATCCGCTCGGCAGACGATGTACACGCTCGCTCCGTTGGCGATGAGATGGGGTAGCGGAGCTCCAACATCCCAGAGAGGGCCGCCATCAACGGTCACGGCGTACTGATCGCCGCGTGCAGCGGCGAGCGACTGTTGGGCCGCACGGAGCTCGTCGAAGGCCGCTCCCCAGAGTTCACTGCTGGAGCCACCAAGTTCCGTTAGCTTGGCTTGCGCGTCGGCAAGCCGCCTCTCCAGGAACTCTGTCACAGGCTGATCGTCGCAGTTCCCGCCCGCCGACGCAGTCGATAGCGCCGGCTATGTGTCGGGGGTTGCGGATCGAAGCGGCTACTCCCACGGGAAGCTCACAACGGAGTTATCGTCCGATCATGCAGCAGCGTTCAGCGTCGCGACTGCGCGTTGGTTGGCTGGTGGCCACGCTGGCTGCGACTGGATGTCTCGCTTACGTGGTCTGGCAGTTCGTCGAAGCATCTCGACTCCCCGACGACGGTACCGACGCGGCGGGAATGTTCATGATGTCCGCGATAGTCGTAGGCGCCGGGCTCGTCGGGCTGGCCGGCCTCTTCCTGTGGCGGGCGCTGCGCCGCGAGAACGCGGCGGCCCCGACACATCCGCCGGCTGGGTGGTACGCCGACCCGCACCTACCCGGCGTCTTCCGATACTGGGACGGTGATGCATGGACGGAACACACGCGGTAGGTGCCGTCTCAGGGCGGATGGCCCGCGCTCGCTAGAACGACGGCCGACGAGGCCCTAAGCCCAGAGCCCAGCGAGTGGGCTGTCGTCGAGGTCATCCAGCAGTGCCCGCGGACCCGGGTAGACCGCGATCGCCCCGGCGCCGATCAGCTCGCTCATCGAGATGCCCCCGGTCAGCAGCCCGAGGCACGGCACTCCGGCACGACTCGCCGCTTCGACGTCCCAGACCGTGTCGCCGATGAACATCGCCCGCTCTGCGGGGACGCCGGCCTTGGCCAACGCAGCCGCGACTAGATCGGGCTCCGGCTTGGCGTTCTCGACGTCCTCGCCGCCGACGACGTCGTACTCGTCGATCGGCAGCACCTTCGCGACTCGCTCGAGCTCGTCGGGTGAGGCGGAGGTGGCGAGTACGACGTGCAGTCCGCGAGCCTGGAGCGCCTCGAGCAGGTCCGCCGCTCCGTCGAAGGGACGCAACAGCGAGGTGAGGTCGGCGTACTCCTCGGAGTGCACCTTCTGGATCCGCTCCACCAGCCCGGGGTCCGGGTCGGAGCTGCCCAGCAGCTTCTCGATCAGCAGGTCTGACCCCATCCCGAGGGCGCGGTGCAGGGCACGGCCGTCGACGGGGTGGTCCGCGTCCTGGAAGGCCTTGAGCCAGGCGATCAGGTGCAGGTAGTTGGAGTCGACGAGGGTGCCGTCGATGTCGATGAGCACTGCGCAAGAGGTTGACGTCATGGGCGGGCCCCTACCCAGACCAGGCGGCCCTCACGAGCAGTTGGGGACCGAGCTCCTGATCTGCCGTCCCGTCGTGGAGGCGGAGTTCGGACTCACCCAGTTGCTGCCGACCGAGGCCGACACCTGGTACCAGTACGTCCTGCCACTGGTCAGCGTCACGCTGGTCCAAGTCGTCGCCGTCACACCGGATGCCGCGACGCTGAAGCCGCTCGAGGCCGACGTCGTGGACTGGAAGACGGTGTAGCTCGTCGCCCTGGTGACCGCGGTCCAGGCGACGGTCACCTTCTGGGAGACGCTGGATACGCAGGTTCCGGTGACGCCCGTGGGCGCGGTGGGCGCTGCCGCGGAGCGAGCCGCCGCCGCCGAGGTCCCCGCGATCCTGATCTGCCAGGTGGAAGCGGCGTGGGCCAGGGCAGGACTGCTGAAGGCGAGTACGACGACGAAGACGGTGAGTCGGCGCTGGAGTTTGCCCATCGCGACTCACCGTCCCGTCGAAGTAGATCCGGCCCTATCGCCGGCCGAGCCTGTGCACTGGAAGCAGCAGGTCAGCTGGTCCAGGAGTTGCTGCCGCCGCTGGCGGTCGTCGTCGCGGCGCCACCGCTTGCCGCGACACCGGTGAGCGCCGGCATCGAGAAGTACGTGTTGGCGCAGGCAAGCGGGGTGCCGCTGGCCATCGTCGCGTCGTTGGTCAGGGTCACCGTGAAGTTGCTGGTGCTGGCGGCAACCGTCATCGGAGAGGTGAGGGTGTGCGTTGACCCGGAGCTGCTGGTCGCGAAGTTCCAGCCGACGAGGCTGGTGCTGGAGGAGCAGCCCGCGACTCCTGAGCTCAGAGCGCTGTCGGAGTAGCCGGTGGCGTACGTCGTGTTCGTCGGAAGCTGGA
>JAVEEJ010000052.1 GCA_030840515.1 Frankiaceae bacterium
ATCGGAGCGGGTGACCCGTCGTACTTGGGACTCGCGTTGGACTTCGCTGACCCATTGGGCGAACGGCTGAACGCCATCCACCTCTCGGTGCCGACGGGGATGTCAACGACGGTCTCCTTCTGGGTGCAACATCCCCTGCTCTGGCGCGGACTCGCTGCGGGGCAACGCGTCATCGGCTACGACCATGACTGCGACTCCGTCGTCGTCATCACGAAGTCGGTGGCTGCCGAGGCGTGGGAGTTCCGCGTGGTCAGCGACCCGGACCGCAGCCGGACCTTCGGTGACGCCACGATCGGGCTGTGGTTCTCCTCCGATCTGCCGCCCTACCAGTGGATCCGCCTGTGGGCGGTGGGCAAGCCATTCGGCCTCAAGTTGCAGGCACGGCTGGAGGCAACGCAGTACTTTCAGCCGCCGGGCTAGCTACCTCACGCCGTCCGATTCGAGGCGGGCCTTGAGGGCCGGCACGTCGAGCCCCGGGTCGGGCCACTGAGGCTTCATCTCGCGCATCGTCTCGAGCAGCAGCCGACCGATCGCCCAGTTGCGATACCACTTGCGGTCGCTCGGCACGACGAACCACGGAGCCACGTCCGTCGAGCACTTGTCGAGCGCTGCCTGGTAGGCCGCCATGTAGTCCGGCCACAGCAACCGCTCGTCGAGGTCGTCGGTGTTCCACTTCCAGTGCTTCGTCGGGTCGTCGAGCCGCGCCTCGAGCCGTCGGCGCTGCTGCTCCGGCGACATGTGCAGCAAGCACTTCACGACGGTGGTCCCTGACGTGACCAGCCCCGCTTCCCACTCGTTGATGGCCCGATAGCGCCTGGTGATCTCCCGCGCCGGCGCCCACTTGTGCACCTTGACGACGAGCACGTCCTCGTAGTGCGAGCGGTTGAAGATGCCGAGGTAACCGGCAGGTGGCAGCGCGCGGTTGATCCGCCAGAGGAAGTCGTGCGCGAGCTCGCTCTTCGTCGGCTTGCCGAAGGAGGTCAGCCGGACACCGGCCGGGTTGACCTGGCCGATCACGTGCTTGACGACGCCGTCCTTGCCGGAGGCGTCCATGCCTTGCAGCACGAGCAGGACTGAGCGGGTCCCGCCACCCTTCCCCTCGGCGTAGAGGCACTCCTGCAACGCCGCGAGCTCAGCGCCGTCCTTCGCCAGGCCCCGCAGCGTCTTGTCCTTCGAACCCGGCGCCAGCGGGCTCGCCTCAGGATCTCGGTCGGTGAGCTTGGTGCCGGACGGGGCGACCAGCAGGTCACGCAGTGACTTCATGACGTCATCCTGCCCCTAGAGTTGCGCCGTGGATGTCTTTACTGCGCTCGTCGTCGGATTGGTCGTCGGCTTTCTCGGCCGGCTCGTCGTGCGCGGACATGGCCGCATCGGCCTGCTGCTCACGCTGCTCATCGGAGTAGTCGGGGCGGCCGTGGGGCAGCGCATCGGAGACCAGGCCGACTTCAACGGTGTGGCGACCTTCGCGCTGGAGGTGCTGATCGCCGCCGTACTCGTCGCCATCTTCGGCTCGTTCTCACGTGGCCGGCGCCGACGCCTCTAGCGGCCGCGTCCTCGTCGTCGAGGACGATGCGGCCATCGGCGGGGACCTGGTGGCAGCGCTTGCGGGTGCGGGCTATGAGGTGCGCTGGGCGCAGAGCGGGTACGCCGCGCGCGGGCACATCGCGGAGCTGGCGCCCGAGCTCGTGCTCCTCGACCTCGGACTCCCGGACGAGGACGGCATCGACCTCTGCCAGGACCTTCGGGAGCAGCTCCCCGACCTCCTGCTCGTGGTGGTGACGGCGCGTTCGGACGAGAGCGACGCGGTGCGGGCGCTGGACGCTGGGGCGGATGACTTCGTGACGAAGCCCTTCAGAACAGAAGAGCTGCTCGCCAGGCTGCGGGCGCACCTACGGAGAGCCCCGGCACAAGACAGCGACACGCTGCGGCTCGGACGGCTCACCGTGGACTCACGAGCTCGAAGGGCCTGGCTGGATGAGACCGAGCTCGCGCTCCGCCCCAAGGAGCTCGAGCTGTTGGAGGTCTTGGCCAGCGCGGCGGGCACCGCGGTGCGCCGCGAGCAGCTGATGGACCAGGTGTGGGACGAGAACTGGTCCGGGTCGACGAAGACCCTCGACGTGCACGTCGCCAGCCTCCGGCGCAAGCTCGCCGACGCAGGTGACCGCTGGGACCGGATCGCGACGTTGCGCGGCTTCGGCTACCGCTACGAGCTCGACTGATCCGCCGGGAGGAGCAGCGCGACCCGTGGGCGGGGAGACCGACGCCGCACGAGCAGCGAACCGAACGCAGACTCCGCGAGATCAGCCGCGAGGCGTAGGCCGGTGCCAGGCAGCCCAGCGGCGGCAAACCCCTCACCCTCGTCCTCGACCTCCAACAGGACGACCTCATCGAGCTGCTCGAGGGTGACCGTGATCGTGCCGGCCCCGTGCCGGATCGCGTTGTCGACGAGCACCTCGAGCGCCTGCCGCACGACCGCATCGCGCGCCCCGACGTTCGACACCTCTCCTGAGCGGAGCTGGAGATCCCGCCCGGCCGGCAGTGCGGAGCGCGCGACATCGATCACCTGTTGCGCGACCTGGACCGCGTCACACGAGGCGTGGTCCGTGGGCGAGCGTCGGACGACCAGCAGGTCGTCGATCGTCGTCTGCAGCTGGCGGCCGCGCTCGGCAGAGACTTCGAGTGCCTGGCGGCGAGCCACATCGTCCGGCGCCTGCAACCCCGCCTCGATCGAGGACAGCAACCCAGCGAGCGGGGTGCGGAGCTGATGGGAGACGTCGCGGGTGAAGGCGCGTTCGCGGCGGACGACGTCTCCCAGCCGCCGCGCTGTCTCCTGCAGCGCCGCGCCCGCCTCATCAGCCTCGCGCAGACCCCAGACCGGCAGCGCGAGTTCGACGGCTCCGTCCCCGAGGGAACGGGCCGCCACCGTCATCCGCTCCACAGGGGTCGCGATGCGCGAGGCCGCGCGGCCCGCCACCACGCGGGCCAGCGCCAGAGTGAGCCCGGCCAGCAGCAGCAGCCCTGCCCACAGCACCAGCACACGCCCGGCGAGTGAGCTCAGCGGCAAGGCGGCCCGCACCGCCCCGACCGCGGTGCCGTCGGACAGGATCGGTTGGGCCACGGCGAGCTGGCCACCCTCCTGACCGTTGTGCTCCTGGCCGTCGGCCGCGGCGCGCGCCAACGAGGACCTGGTGGGACCAGCTCCGGCCACCCGCTCACCCGTCAGCGCGTAGACGGCTATCCGCGAGGAACCGCGTGGCTCAGGAGCATCGACGACGCCACCCGGCTCGACCGTGTTGTCCGGCACCTCAGCCGCGGCCGCCGTCGCATCCCGCTGCAGAGTGGTGATGGCGTTGGCTCGTACGACGAACGCCACAGCTACCGCCAAGGGCAACGCGAACACGACCAGCGCCATGGTCACGGTGCCGAGCACCGCCCGCCGTACTCGAGAACGCAGCGATGTCGCCCCGGGCGCGGCCATACCGGGACTGTAGGTGGCGCCGGGCCAACGGCGGCGAAGGCAAACGCCGCGTTGGTGTTGAGCCAGCCTGCCGCTTGCCGAGGCCTGCCTAACGTCGGCACTGCCGAGATGAGGGAGAGCCCACGATGAACCTGCGCCCGATCACCGCAACGCTCCTGCTCGCCGCTGGCCTCACCGCCTGCTCCGGGTCCGGTACACCGACCGCGCAGCCCAGTGCCACGGACGCGCCGAGTGCGACATCAAGCCCGGTGACCGCAGCGCCGACGACGCCGCCGCAGAAGCCGGTGCCGGCGGAGTCCAACCCGCCCGGCGACATCCCCGACAACCTCGCGTTCGTCGACTACGCCAACGCCTCCGGCCACTACTCCTTCAAGCACCCGGAGGGGTGGGCGGAGGTCGAGCACGGCACGGTCGTCACCTTCACGGACAAGCTCAACGGCGTGTTCGTGCAGCTGGGTCCCGACACCCAACCCCCCACCGTGCAGCAGGCCAACCAGCGCGACGTCCCGCGGCTGCGGCAGAGCCAGCCCGCCTTCGAGCTGCGCAAGGTGACCGCGGTGACACTGCCGTCAGGTTCAGGGGTGCGCATCGTCTACCGCCGCAACTCTGCGCCGGACGCGGTCACCGGCCGGCAGTACCGCGACGAGGTCGAGCGCTACGAGATCGTGGGCCATGGCCGCGAGGTCATCATGGAGCTCTACGGTCCTGTGGGCGCGGACAACGTCGACGCCTACCGCACCATGAGCCGCAGCCTGACGTTCTCATGAGCGAGCCGAAGCCGCTGAGCGCGCGCGGACTGCATCGCTTCTACCGCCGCGGCGACACCGAGGTGGCGGCCTTGCTCGACGTCAGCCTGACCTGCGCGCCGGGGGAGACAGTCGCCGTGGTCGGCCCGTCCGGCTCCGGCAAGTCGACGCTCATCTCGCTGCTGGCCGGCCTTGATGACCCTGACGGCGGCAGCGTGCAGGTCTACGGCTCGCTGCTGAGCCACCAAGGGCCGACGCAGGCCGCCCGGCTCCGCGCCCGGCACATCGGGACTCTCACCCAGCACAGCGCGCTGCTCGGCCAGCTCAGCGTCCGTGACAACGTGCTGCTCGCTGCGTCGTTGCGATCACGAGCCCGCGGCGCGCGCCGGCAGCCTGCCGCCGTCGATGAGCTCATCGACGCACTCGGTCTCGTTGCGGTACGGCACTCGCTCCCCCGCCAGCTCTCCGGCGGCGAGACCGCGCGCGCCGGCCTCGCCTCAGCCCTGGCCGGCCAGGCCGATGTGCTGCTCGCGGACGAGCCCACTGCCGAGGTCAGCGCCAGCGAGGAGGCCTCCGTGCTCGACCTCATCCAGCGCTGGCGCCCGCCCCACGGCGCCACCGTGCTGGTGACCCACTCCGCGGTCGTGAGCGCGGCGGCCGACCGCGTGCTGCACCTGCGCGACGGGCGGTCGGTGGCGGCATGAGCGCGCTCGTCACAGCAGAAGGACTGGGGATCGAGTACGCCGGGCGCGTGGTGCTGTCATCGGTGTCGCTCACCGTGAACCGGGGCGACGTGCTCGCCGTCACCGGCCGGTCCGGCAGCGGCAAGACC
>JAVEEJ010000297.1 GCA_030840515.1 Frankiaceae bacterium
GACCTGGGTGAGTCGATGGTCAAGCGCGACCTCGGGATCAAGGACATGGGTCGCCTGCTCCCGGGCCACGGGGGGCTCATGGACCGGCTGGACTCGCTGCTGCCGACCGCGCCGGTGGCCTGGCTGCTCCTCGTCTGGTTCGTGCCGTCGTGACGGAGGCCGCCCGAACCACCGCGATGCGCCCGGGCGAGCTCAAGCTCGAGGCTCCCCGGCGCGGCAAGCCGCCGCGCCACCTGGCTGATCTGACTCCTGACGAGCGCCGCACCGCCGTCGTCGAGCTGGGTCATCCGGCGTATCGGGCGAAGCAGCTCTCGCACCACTACTTCAGCCGTCACACCACCGACCCGTCGGCGATGAGCGACCTGTCGGCCGGGGCTCGCGAGGACCTCGTCTCCGCGCTCCTGCCACCGCTGCTCACCCCGGTGCGTGCGCTCGAGTGCGACGACGGGGCGACCCGCAAGTCGGTGTGGCGCCTCGCCGACGGCTCCCTGGTGGAGAGCGTCGTGATGCGCTACGTGGACCGGACCACGGTGTGCGTCTCGAGCCAGGCCGGCTGCGGCATGAACTGCCCGTTCTGCGCCACTGGCCAGGCGGGGCTGACCCGCAACATGTCCACCGCCGAGATCGTGGAGCAGGTGGTGGACGCGGCTCGTGTCGCGGAGTCAGGAGCCCTGGGCGGGACGCCCGCGCGGCTGTCCAACGTCGTCTTCATGGGCATGGGGGAGCCGCTCGCCAACTACAAGGCGGTCGTCGGTGCGCTGCGGCGGATGACCGACCCCGAGCCGGACGGCTTGGGACTCTCCCGACGGCACATCGTCGTCTCCACTGTCGGGCTGGTCCCTGCCATCAACAAGCTCGCGGAGGAGGATCTCGACGTCACGCTGGCGATCAGCCTGCACGCCCCCGACGACGAGCTGCGCGACGAGCTGGTGCCGCTCAACACCCGCTACCCGCTCAAGGACGTCGTCGCTGCCGCGCGGCGCTACGCCAAGCGCACCGGTCGGCGCTGGTCGGTGGAGTACGCGCTCATCCGCGACATCAACGACCAGGCCTGGCGCGCCGACGCGCTCGGTCAGCTGCTCGCCGGCGAGCTCGTCCATGTGAACCTCATCCCGCTCAACCCCACGCCCGGGTCGAAGTGGACAGCGAGCCGGTCCAAGGACGAGCGCGAGTTCGTCCGCCGGCTCGAGGCGCAGGGCGTCAACGTCACGGTCCGCGACACCCGCGGCCGGGAGATCGACGGCGCGTGCGGGCAGCTGGCTGCGAGTACGGCGTGAGCCGCGACGTCGTCGTACTCGGGAGCACCGGCTCCATCGGCACCCAGGCACTCGAGGTCATCGCTCGCAGCGATGGGCGCTTTCGCGTGACCGGTATCGGGGCCGGGGGCTCGCGGACGGACGAGCTCATCGCCCAGGCGCGCACCTTCCGCGCCGAGGTCGTCGCGGTCGCCGATGCTGCCGCTGCCGCCACGGTCCGTGAGGCGCTCGACCCGTCGGTGAAGGTGCTGGGTGGACCGCAGGCCATGGAGGAGCTGGCCAGCTGGCCCTGTGACGTGGTGCTCAACGGCATCACCGGATCGATCGGCCTCGCCCCGACGCTCGCCGCTCTTGATGCGGGGCGCACTCTCGCGCTGGCGAACAAGGAGTCGCTCATCGCCGGTGGCCCGCTGGTGAAGGAGCGGGCGGCGCCGGGACAGGTCGTGCCGGTCGACAGCGAGCACTCCGCGCTGTGGCAGTGCCTGGCAGCAGGTCGGTCCGACCAGGTGCGCCGGTTGGTGCTGACCGCGAGCGGTGGCCCCTTCCTCGGCAAGAGCCGTGCGCAGCTCGAAGACGTCACCCCGGCGCAGGCGCTGGCGCACCCGACCTGGGACATGGGTCCCGTCGTGACCGTCAACTCCGCCACTCTCGTGAACAAGGGACTCGAGGTCATCGAGGCGCACCTGCTCTTCGACGTCCCCTATGCCGACATTGCGGTGGTTGTGCATCGGCAGTCGCTGGTGCACTCGATGGTGGAGTGGGTCGACGGATCCACCCTCGCCCAAGCCAGCCCGCCCGACATGCGGCTGCCCATCGCGTTGGCGCTGGGGTGGCCCGAGCGGATGCCCGACGTGGCACCGGCTTTCGACTGGTCGGTCCCGAGCAGCTGGACGTTCGAGCCTTTGGACGAGGCTGCCTTCCCCGCCGTCGGTCTCGCCAGGGACGCGGGCGAGCACGGCGGCGACGCGCCCGCGGTCTTCAATGCGGCGAACGAGGAGTGCGTGGCAGCCTTCCTCGCGGGGAACCTGCGCTTCCCCGAGATCGTCGACACGGTGGCGGCGGTGCTGGCCGAGCACTCCGTCAGGATCCCCACCTCACCTGCCGATGTGCTGGATGCTGAGACCTGGGCCAGGACCGCGGCCCGCACGAGAATCGGAGCGAACTGAGGATGCTGGCGACGCTCGGAGTCCTCGCGTTGGCCGTCGGCCTGCTGGTCTCGGTGATGCTGCACGAGGGCGGCCACTTCCTCACCGCCCGGCACTACGGCATGAAGGCCACCCAGTTCTTCGTCGGCTTCGGGCCGACGCTGTGGTCACGCCACAAGGGTGAGACCGAGTACGGCGTCAAGGCGATCCCCGCCGGCGGCTTCGTGAAGATCGTCGGAATGACGGCGCTCGAGGAGCTCGAGCCCGGCGACGAGGAGCGCGCCTTCTACAAGCACCCCGCGCCGCGACGCGCCGTCGTGCTGTCGGCGGGGTCCTTCGTGCACTTCTGCCTCGCCATCCTGCTCGTGTACGGCGTCGTCCTGTTCAACGGGCTCCCAGACGAGAACGCCCCGGTTGTCGGGGATGTCTCCAAGTGCGTGCCGGCCGACCCGGAGGACGCCTGTGATGCGGCAGGCGCGCGCCCGGCGCCCGCAGCGGGCGTGCTGCGGCCAGGGGACCGCGTGCTCGCGGTCGACGGCGTGCGCACCCCCACGTGGCCTGCCGTCGTGGTCAAGGTGCGCGCAGCGGCAGATCGGGCCGTCACCCTCACCGTGCAGCGCGGCGGCCGGAAGACCGACGTGACGTTGACGCCCGTGGCGGTCCAGCGCACTCCGGTCAACGCGGATGGGACTGCCGTCACGGGCGCCGCCAAGGAGACCGTGGGAGCCATCGGCGTCGTCCAGTCCCAGACCGTCATGCACCACTACGGACCAGTCGCCGCCGGTGGACACACCGCCGATGTGCTGGGCCAGATGCTGCAGGGGACCTACAACACCCTCGCTCACAAGCTCGGCTCGGTGACCAAGCTGTTCAGCAAGGACCGCGACAAGGGCGGGCTGATCGGAGTCGTCGGCGCCAGCCGAGTCAGCGGCGAGATCCTCGCTGCACAGGGCGAGCCGCTCTCGCTGCGGATCGCGAACATCCTCTTCCTGCTCGCCGGGCTCAACCTCTTCGTCGGCATCTTCAACCTGCTGCCCCTGCTGCCGCTCGACGGCGGGCACATCGCGATCCTGGGCTACGAGCAGGCCCGGGACCGGCTGCGCCGGATCCGCGGCTACCGCGGGCCGCTGCAGCGGGTGGACATCGCCAAGCTCATGCCCGTGACCTATGCCGTCGTCCTGCTCTTCGCCGGGCTGACGCTCGTCCTGCTCGGCGCCGACATCGTCAACCCGATTCGCCTGACCCAGTAAGCGCTCGGGCGCTGCTGGGCCGAACCAGTAGGGCAGACTTGCCCTATGACAGCCGTCCCGCTCGGGATGCCCGCGGCGCCGCCGCGGCACCTCGCCGAGCGACGCAAGAGCCGGCTCCTCATGGTCGGCAACGTGCCGGTGGGGGGCGACTCGCCGATCAGCGTGCAGTCGATGACCACGACGGTGACGGCTGACGTCGATGCCACCTTGCAGCAGATCGCAGAGCTCACCGCGACCGGCTGCCAGATCGTGCGCGTCGCCGTACCCGATCCTGTCGACGCCGAGGCGCTGCC
>JAVEEJ010000197.1 GCA_030840515.1 Frankiaceae bacterium
GCGGTGATCCCGTTGGGGTACGCCGACGGCATCCCTCGCGCGGCCACAGGCGTTGCCCCGCTGTGGCTGGCAGGGCGTCGGCGGACCATCGCCGGCACGGTCTCCATGGACCAGGTTGTCGTCGACATCGGTGAGGACGACGTGAGCGTCGGCGATGAGGCGCTGCTGTTCGGGCCGGGCGACCACGGTGAGCCGACGGCAGACGACTGGGGCTCCGCGCTCGGCACCATCGGCTACGAGATCGTCACCCGCATCGGGCCGCGGGTGCCGCGTCGCTACCTGGGGGAGTCGTGAGTCGGGCTCGCCGGGTCGGGCTGATCGGTGCCGCCGCCGGCCTCGTGGCAGCAGGTGTCGGTGCGGGTCTGGCCGCGGAGCGCCTCGCCGTCGGTCGGGCGCGGCTCAAGCCCGACGCGGATGCGAGAGAGCCGTTCGGCCGGCTGGAAGGGCGAGCCCGCGTGGTGCTGGCCGACGACGGCGTGCCGCTGCACGTCGCGGAGGTCGGGCCGCAGGATGCGCCGCTCACCGTGGTCTTCACTCACGGCTACGCGCTGGAGCTGGCCTGCTGGCACTACCAGTGGCAGGGCCTGTCGGAGGCGGACGGCCCCGGGCGACTGGTGTTCTGGGACCAGCGCAGTCACGGCCGGTCGGGTCGCAGCACCCGGGAGCACAGCACCATCGACTGGTGCGGTGAGGACCTGGCGCGGGTCATCGCCGAGGTCGCGCCGAGCGGCCCGCTGGTGCTGGTCGGGCACTCGATGGGCGGCATGACGGTGATGGCTCTTGCCGACCGCTATCCAGAGCTGTTCAGGGAGCGCGTGGTCGGTGTCGCGCTGATGTCGACCTCACCCGGCAAGCTCAGCGAGCTCACGCTCGGGATCCCGGCCCGGATGGCCAAGCTCATCAAGCCACTCACCGGCAGGACCGTCGAGCAGCTGGCCCGACGCAAGGTGCTGGTCGAGCGCACCCGACGGGTGGGCAGCGACCTGGGCTTCCTGCTGACTCGTCGCTACGCCTTCGGCGGCCCGGTCGCGCCGTCGCTGGTGGAGTTCGTGGAGCAGATGATCGCCGCGGTCCCGATCGACGTGATCGCGGACTTCTACCCGACGTTCGACGACCACGACAAGCTCGGGGCGCTCGACGTCCTGCACGGCATCGAGACGCTCGTCCTGGTCGGGGAGGACGACCTGGTCACGCCCAGCGCCCACAGCGAGCAGATCGTCGCTGCGCTGCCCGAGGCAGAGCTCGTCGTCGTCCCGGCTGCCGGACACCTCGTGCAGCTCGAGCGTCCCTCGCTGGTGAACCTGCACCTGCGCGCGCTGTGCGCCCGTGCCGCGCGCGCGGCAGGCCTGGCGGCGTGACAGCACCGGGCCTGCAGACACCGGGCGTGCACACACCGAGCTGGCCGGAACTCGCGACCGCGATCAGCAGTTGCACCCGCTGTCCGGAGCTTGTCGCCACCCGGCAACGCGTGGTGGTGGGCCAGCTCAGGCAGCAGTCGAGGCTGCTGCTCGTGGGCGAAGCTCCCGGAGCCCAGGAGGACGAGGTCGGCGAGCCCTTCGTGGGCAGAGGCGGCCAGCTGCTCGACGAGCTGTTGGAGGGCGCCGGACTGCACCGGTCGCAGGTGTCGGTGGCCAACGTGCTCAAGTGCCGGCCACCGGCGAATCGGACGCCGAAGCCGGCGGAGGTGGCGAACTGCCGGAGTTGGTTGACCCAGCAGCTCGCGCTGGCCGACCCCGCCGTCGTGGTCGCCCTCGGCGCCACCGCGACCGGCTGGTTCTTCGGTCGGGGCTCGCGGCTCACCGAGCTGCGCGGACGGCCACACGACGTGGACGGGCGGGTGCTCGTGGCGACCTATCACCCCTCGGCCGCCCTGCGGTTCGGCCCGAAGGGCGAGCCGCGTCGGCTCCTGCAAGCCGACCTCGAGCTCGCGGCCGCGCTGCTGGCGCAGGGTCGTGCCGATGCGTGAGGACCTGCGCTTCTGCCCCGCGACGGTGCAGGACGCCGCGGAGGTGCGCGCCGTCGCCGCCGCCGCGTTCGCCGCGCGCCCGTCCCTGCAGCCACCGTCGGCGGCGCTCACCGAGTCAGTGGCCGACGTCGCCGCGGACCTGGACAGTGCAGGTGGGGCCGTGGTGAGGCGGGGAGACGCCGTACTCGCGTGCCTGCGACTTGCCTTTGACGATGACGTGGTGCGACTGCGACGGGTGGCGGTGCACCCCGATCATCAGGGACGCGGACTCGGGACCCGGCTCGCGCTCTGGACCCAGGCCTGGCTCGCTCGGCGCCGGCTCGACGGGACGCTCGGTGAGGTCAGCCGCATCGCGGTGGACGTCAGGCGCGAGCTGCCCGCGAACAAGCGTTTCTGGGAGGTGCTCGAGTACGGCGTGGTGCCACCTCGCCCCGGGCTGCCGGATCACATGCTGACGCTCGAGCGCGCACTTCCTGCTGCAGTGTCGGTGCCCGACGCGGAGGCGATGCGCGCGCTTGGCGCTCAGCTGGTGCCGGTGCTGAAGCCGGGAGACGTCGTCCTCCTCCATGGCGAGCTCGGCGCCGGCAAGACCACGTTCACCCAGGGACTGGCCGCGGCGCTGGAGGTCCGGGGAGCGGTGACCTCACCGACGTTCGTGATCGCCCGGGTGCACCCGGGGTCGCTTCCACTCGTGCACGTGGACGCCTACCGCGTCGGGAGCGGGCTGGAGGTCGACGACCTCGACCTCGACACGGCGCTCGAGGACTCGGTCACGGTCGTCGAGTGGGGCGAGGGCCTGGTGGAGGACCTGTCGGCCGACCGGCTCGAGGTGCGCATCGAGCGCTCGCAGGCCGAAGCCGATGAGCGGCGGGTCGTCGTACTCGAGGCTTTCGGCCCGCGTTGGAGGGGCGTGGCGCTGCCGGGCTGAGGGCGGCAGGATGTGGCCCGCCCGCCGACCTGAGGAGCCCCCTGTGAGCCTTTCCCTCGCCGCTGTCCTCGCCGAAGGCGCCCGGCGCTACCCGGCCCGCGACGCCGTCGTGTTCATGGGCCGGGGCACGTCGTACTCGGACCTCTGGGAGCAGTCCCGGCGCTATGCCTCGGTGTTCGCCTCGCGAGGCATCGGCCGCGGCGACCGGGTGGCCCTGCTGCTTCCCAACGTGCCGGACTTCCCGCGCGCCTACTTCGGGACGCTGGCGCTCGGCGCGGTCGTCGTACCCGTCCACGCTCTGCTCACCGCCGAGGAGATCGCGTTCGTGCTGCGCGACTCCGGGGCGTCCCTGCTGGTGTGCGCCGGCCCGCTGCTCGGCGAGGGGGCGAAGGGCGCCGAGCTCGCTGGCGTTCCGATCGTCTCGGTGCTCGGGGCGGGCGACGCTGCTGGCTCGGGCGACACCGGGATCGAGGCCCTGGAAGCGCTCGCGGCCGATGTCGAGCCGGTGGCGACCTATCAGCTCTGCGAGCCCGACGACGACGCGGTGATCCTCTACACCTCGGGCACCACGGGGCAGCCGAAGGGCGCGGTGCTCACCCACCTCAACCTGGTGATGAACTCGACGCTCTCGTCGATCGACGTGATCGGGCTGTCCAGCAACGACGTGATCCTCGGCTGCTTGCCGTTGTTCCACATCTTCGGCCAGATCTGCAGCATGGCGGCCGGCTTCCGGCAGGGCGCGACAATCGTGCTGCTGCCGAAGTTCGACGGCGCGACGGCGCTCGATCTCATCGTCGAGCACGAGGTCACGGTCTTCCAGGGCGTCCCCACGATGTACATCGGGTTGCTCGAGGCTGCGAAGGCTGACCCGCGCCGCCCGCAGCTGCGCACCTGTGTGTCCGGCGGTGCGGCGCTTCCGGTCTCGGTCATCGAGCAGTTCAAGGAGGTCTTCGGCGCCGACATCTACGAGGGCTACGGCCTGTCGGAGACCTCACCCGTGGCGACGTTCAACCAGCCGCTGTTCGGACGCAAAGCCGGCACCGTCGGCCACCCGATCTGGGGCGTCGAGGTCCGGATCGCGGCAGCGGACGTCGAGGACCGCATCGACTTCATGCCCGACGGTGAGAGCGGCGAGGTCGTCATCCGCGGGCACAACATCATGAAGGGCTACCACAACAACCCGGAGGCCACGAAGGCGGCGATCGTCGACGGCTGGTTCCGCACCGGGGACATCGGCGTGCGTGACGGCGAGGGATTCATCGCGATCGTCGACCGCAAGAAGGACCTCATCATCCGTGGCGGCTTCAACGTCTACCCGCGCGAGCTCGAGGAGATCCTCGTGCGCGCACCGGGCGTCGCGCAGATCGCCGTCATCGGGCTACCCGACGAGACCCACGGCGAGTCGGTGTGCGCCGTGGTCATCCCCGAGCCGGGCTCGGACTTCACGGTGGATGCGCTGCTCGACTACGGCAACGACAAGCTCGGCAAGCACAAGCGGCCGACCCGGGTTGAGGTGGTCGACGCCTTCCCGCTCGGTCCCAGCGGCAAGGTGCTCAAGCGCGAGTTGGTGGCGCGCTTCCGTACGGGCGGCGGGACGGCGGGCTGATCGTCTGGCCGCAGGGAGCGGTGGCAGCGGGTGACGGAGGCAGAATGGGCTGCCATGGGCCGGTACCCGAGTGGCTACGTGACGTTCATGTTCACGGACATCGAAGGTTCGACGCGGCTGCACCATGACCTCGGGGCCGGTTACCCCGCACTCCTCGATCGACACGACCGCCTGGTAACTGCGGCGATCGAACAGTTCCGGGGCGTCACCGTCAACTCCATGGGTGACGGCGTATTTGCCGCCTTCCAAGAAGCCGCGGACGCCGTGGACGCCGCCGCCGAGATCCAGCGTCGAGTCGCGGCGGAAGCGTGGCCAGGTTCGGTTGAGTTGCGGGTGCGGATCGGACTTCACGCCGGACCGGCTGAACCGCGGGGTCGGGCGTACGTCGCGCTTGCCGTACACCAAGCGTCGCGAGTGGCATCGGCGGCGCACGGCGGTCAAGTGCTGGCCACGACCTCGGTCGTCGACGGAGTCAAGGGGCCCACCTCGGGCGCATGGCGTGAGCTGGGGGCTTTCCGTCTCAAGGATTTCGATGACGCGGCCCACCTGTGGCAGCTCGACGTCGCCGGTGTCGCGTCGTCGGACGGCTTTGTACGCGCTGCACCCGATGTCCCGCACAACGTCCCGGACGTGCGGACATCCTTTGTCGGCCGTGACCACGACTTGCATCAACTGCAGGAGCTGATCACCGCGGGCCAGCGCGTGGTGAGCCTGGTGGGCCCGGGAGGTGTGGGCAAGACGCGGCTCGGGTTCGAGCTGACGAAGCGCATGAGCAGTGCGTTCACGCACGGTGCCTGGGTGGTGCTGCTCGCCAACGAGAGAGAACGCGATATCGCGCTCCGCGTCCTGCAAGTGCTCAATGTCCCTGAGCGGGGTGATGTGGCCCCACGTGAGACGCTGCGCCGGGCTCTGCAAGCGCGCCAGACGATGCTTCTCGTCGACAACTGCGAACACCTCATCGACCAGGTCGCGGAGCTGGTTGACGACCTCATACGGGAGTGCCCGGATCTGGTGGTCGTCACCACCACGCGAGAGGCGCTCCGGGTTGCCGACGAGTACGAGTGGCGGGTCGATCCCCTTCCGGTGGAACCGGGGGTGCGAGCCCCTGGATCTGCCGTAAGGCTCTTCATCGAGCGGGCCACCAGCCGCCGTCGAGACCTTCAGTTCACTCCGTCGGAGGTGGACGTCATCACGGGCATCTGCCGCGAGCTCGATGGACTGCCGCTGGCCATCGAGCTCGCCGCCGGCCGGCTCCGGCACATGTCGGTCAACGATCTGGCAGCGGCGCTGTCCGAGACGTTAGGGACGTTGGCGCTAGGTGAGCGGACGCTGGACCGACGGCAGCGGACGATGGACGACCTAGTGCGCTGGAGCCACGACCTGGTCAGCGAACCGGCACGACAGCTGCTTCATCACATGTCGATCTTCCGTGGCGCCACATCACTCGAAGCGGTCCGGGCAGTCGTCGAGTCTGCGGATGGCATCGATCAGGCACTGGCGGAACTGGTGGACAAGTCGCTTGTCACCTTCGATCGGGATGCGCCCAGGCCCTACCGGCTGCTCGTGGTCATCCGAGATTTCGCCGAGCGTCAAATTGCTGGCACTGCCGCCGAGCCTGCTGCCCGTCGGCGGCATGCTGAATGGCATCGAGCGCTCGCCGAGCGCCTGTGGGCAGCGGGTCGTGACAGGTCCAGGATCCGTTCGACGCTCGCGGCCACCGACGCCTTGCACGACGATTTCGCGGCAGCCATGGGGTACGCGGCCGAAGCAGAGGCAGGCGATCTGCTCGCCCACATCGCGCTTGCCCTGAACCCTTACTTCGTGATGCGGGGCAGGCTCGATGAGGGTAGGAGGTGGCTGGAAGGGGCGGCAGCCGCCACTGACGACCCGCTCCTGAGCGCACGAGCGCTGTCAGGAGCTGGCCGCTTGGCTCAGTGGCAGGGAGACGTCGATATGCCGCGACGAGCTTTCGAGATTCATCTGGTGGAGGCAAGGCGCGCCGAGAACCGGCTCGAGCAAACAGTGGCGCACCTGCGTCTCGGCGAGTTGCGGGCCTTTGCTGGCGAACTCGACGTCGCTGACAAGCACTTCATGACTGCCGAGAGGTTCGCCCGGGAAGATGTGACCCTCCCGCCCGGCAACAGCTGGTGGCTGATCGAGGCGTTGAACGGGCACGGCATCGTCGCCTACTTCCGCGGCGATCTCGGGACGGCGGAGTCGTTCTACCGGCAGGCGCTCGAGGTGGCGAACTCGGTGAACGCCATCTGTGTGGCGATTCATCTCAACCTGGCCGAGGTACTCCTGGCGCGAGGCAAGCACGACGAAGCTGAGGCGCTTTTCATCGATCAGCTCGAAGATGTCCGGGAGTTCGCCAGGTTCAGCCTCCCGGGTGTGTACAGCTACCTGGCGCGACTCTGCCAAGAGCTGGGTCGTGGGAGTGAAGCAACGGCCTGGCGGGATTGGGCGGTGGCGGCAGCCCGTGAGCTGGGCGATCACGCGCTGGCGCAACAGCTCGCCGTGCCAGCCTCAGGCACAACGGTCTCAGGTGTGCACGCTGATCCCGCGGATGTGCTGTCGGACCTTCAGGTCCCTCCCCGTTGACTGCTGGCGACAGATCCGCCTCGGAGTCCGGTCAGTCGTTGAGTCGCCGTGGCGGCTCGTTGTCCCGCCATCTCTCCTGAAACGAGTGCAACCGCTGCTGCTTCGTGCCGCCGATGCCGAACCCGCGCTTCTTCAGGTGACCCTTGCGCAGCTTGATGAACTCGGGGTCAACGCGCACGGGCCGCCCCTTCACCCGCGCCACGATGTCGCCGATCAGAGCGATCAGCAGCGCGAGGCCCAACAGCCACAGCAGGATCCAGAAGCCCATGCCTGCAGTGTGACATCGGGCCGGACAGCGCGTCTTGCCTATGCTCCGGACTCGTGCGCCTGCTCGCGATCGACACCTCCACGCCGGCCGTTGCCGTGGCACTGCATGACGGTGAGCGCGCCCTGGCTGAGCGAGTGGTCGTGGACGCCCGACGGCACGGAGAGCTCGTTGCGCCGCTCGTGCAGGAAGTCCTCGACGCGGCGGGGGTGCGTGCTGCCGAGCTCACCGCCATCGCCGTCGGCGTCGGACCGGGGCCCTACACGGGGCTGCGCGTCGGCATCGTCACCGCCAAGGTGATGGCCCACGCGCTCGGCGTCCCCGTGTATGGCGTGTGCGGGCTGGATGCGTTGGCACGACGGGTGGACGCGGATGTCACCGCGTTCACCGTGCTCACCGATGCGCGCCGCAAGGAGGTCTACTGGGCGCGCTATCTGCCTGGGGAGCGCGTGGCGGGGCCCTCAGTCGACAAGCCGAGCGTCGTCGCCGCGACAGTGACCGGGCCTTACGTGGGACCCGGCGCCGAGCTCTACCGGGACGTGCTCGGCGACGTGCACGGGCCGTCGGAGCAGTCGGCAGTGGCGGTGGCCGAGCTCGCTGTGGCGCGTGCCCGCCAGGGGGCGCCGTCCGAGGAGCTGCGGCCGCTCTACCTCAGGCGCCCCGACGCCACGGAGCCCGCGGCGCCCAAGCCGGTCAGTTGACGGCTCGCTCGAGGCCTTGCCAGTAGGGCGCCCGCAGCTTGAACTTCTGCAGCTTCCCGGTCGCGGTGCGCTCGAGCACGTCACGGAACTCGACCGACGTCGGGCACTTGTAGTGCGCCAGGCGCTCCCGCGCGTGGTCGATGAGCTCGCGCTCAGTTGCCTTCGCCCCCGGCTCGAGCACGACCAGCGCCTTGACCGTCTCGCCCCACTTCTCGTCCGGGACGCCCAGCACGCAGACCTCGGCAACCGCCGGATGACTGAACAGCGCGTCCTCGACCTCGATCGAGGAGACGTTCTCGCCGCCCGTGATGATGATGTCCTTCTTGCGGTCGGAGATCACCAGATGACCTTCGGCGTCGATGCTCCCGCCGTCACCGGTGTGGAACCAGCCGTCGACGATGGCGTCGGCCGTGGCCTCCGGCTGGGCCCAGTAGCCCTCGAGCACGACGTTGGACCGGGCCAGCACCTCGTCCTGATCGGAGATCTTCAGCCGCACCCCGATGGCCGGCGCGCCGGCGCGAGCGAGCTTCACGGCGGCGTCGGCGGGTGACAGCGCGTCGTCCTCCTGACGGCGCCGGTTCACGGTGAGCAGCGGTGAGGTCTCGGTGAGGCCGTAGATCTGGATGAACTCCCAGCCCAGCTCCGTCTCGATGCGCTCGATGGTGCGCGAGGGCGGCGGAGCCCCGGCGCACACCACTCGCACCCGGCCCGCGCCCGGGATCGGCCCGGACCAGTCGGAGGCGGCGGCGAGTACGGCGTTCACCACGGCCGGTGCTGCGCACAGCAAGGTCACGCCCTGGCTCTCGATGCGACGCAGGATCTCGGCGCCGTCGACCTTCCGCAGCACGACGTGCCGTACCCCGAGCCCGGTGAGGGCGAAGGGCATGCCCCAGCCGTTCGCGTGGAACATCGGCAGCGTGTGCAGGTAGACGTCCCGATCGGAAGCGGTGACGTGGAGTGCGAACGTGACGGCGTTGACCCAGATGTTGCGGTGCGTGATCTGCACGCCCTTCGGCCGCGCCGTCGTACCACTCGTGTAGTTGATCGTCGCCGTCGCGTTCTCGTCCGGCTCCCAGGCCTGCGGCTCGACGTCGTAGCGCAGGAGCTGGGCATCGGCGTCGGCCCCGAGCACGAACCGGTGCTTGGCCTCGACGCCGGCCAGCGACGCCTCCACCTCAGGGTCGATGAGGAGCACCGAGGCACCGGAGTGCTCGACGATGTAGCCCACCTCGTGCGGACTGAGCCTGAAGTTCACGGGTACGAGCACCCGACCGGAACCGCAGACCCCGAAGAAAGCGGTCAGCAGCCGGGCGGAGTTGTGCGACACCACCGCGATCCGTTCACCGGGTGCGATCCCGAGCTCGTCGAGCCCGGCGGCCAAGGCGCGCGCCCTTCGGGCCAGCTCTGCGTAGGTCAGCTCGCCCCAGGAACCGGCGGGCTGCTCGGGCTCGTCGACCACCGCGACGCGGTCGGGGTAGACCAGCTCGGCGCGGTCGATGAAGTCGTTGACGCTGAACGCGACGTGCACGTCACGCCTCCTTCGATCCGGTCTGCACCACGCTAGTGCGAAGCCCGTCCTAGTGTCCTCCTCGTGGCTGAGACGGAGACCCCGATCACGCTGCGTCGGCTTCTCGTCAGTGACGTACCCGCCGCGATGGCGCTGGAGCACGAGCTGTTCGGCGACGAGGCATGGACTGAGGGCATGCTCCGGGACGAGCTCAGTGCGCCGACGCGGCACTACGTGGTGGCGGCCGAGGACGGGCAGGTGGTCGGGTACGGCGGCCTCTGCGTCTATGACGAGGAGGCGTTCATCCAGACCATCGCGGTCACTGCAGCGCGGCAGCGGCGTGGCATCGGGCGGAGCCTGCTGCTGGAGCTGATCGCCGAGTCCGAGCGGCGCGGCGCGCGCTCGCTGCTGCTCGAGGTCCGCGCCGACAACGTCGCCGCACAGGCGCTCTACGCGGCTCACGGGTTCGCGCCGGTGGGCTTGCGCAAGGGCTACTACCAGCCCAGTGGCGCGGACGCCGTGGTGATGATGCGCGAGGGGGAGGGCGCGTGAGCGGTCCGCTGGTGCTCGGCGTCGAGACCTCGTGTGACGAGACAGGGATCGGCATCGTGCGTGGGGCTGAGCTGCTTGCCGACGAGGTCGCCTCGAGCGTCGACGAGCACGCGCGGTTCGGGGGGGTCGTGCCTGAGGTCGCGAGCCGCGCGCACCTCGAGGCCATCGTGCCCACGATCCAGCGGGCGCTCGACACGGCCGGAGTCAGGCTCGCCGACCTGGACGCCATCGCCGTCACCGAAGGCCCAGGTCTCGCCGGTGCGCTGCTGGTGGGCGTCGCCGCGGCCAAGGCGTTGGCGCTCGCGACCGGGCTGCCGCTGCACGGGGTCCACCACCTCGGCGCGCACGTGGCAGTGGACCGGCTCGAGCACGGCGACCTGCCGGATGCCTGCATCAGCCTGCTGGTCTCGGGAGGGCACTCCAGCCTGCTGCTGGTGGCAGACGTGACGCTCGGGGTGACTCCGCTGGGGTCCACCGTCGACGACGCCGCTGGCGAGGCGTTCGACAAGGTCGCCCGGCTGCTGGGGCTGCCGTTCCCTGGTGGGCCGCACATCGACCGGGCGGCGCGAGAGGGCGACCCGGCCGCGATCGCGTTCCCGCGCGGGCTCTCCGGGCCCCGCGATGCTGCGTTCGACTTCTCCTTCTCCGGGCTCAAGACCGCGGTGGCGCGCTGGGTGGAGGCGCGCCAGCGGTCGGGTGAGGCGGTCGACGTCGGGGACGTCGCAGCCTCCTTCCAAGAGGCCGTCGTCGACGTGCTCACCGCCAAGGCAGTGCGGGCCTGCCGGGAGCAGGGCGTGGACCACCTGCTCATCGGCGGCGGGGTCGCAGCCAACTCGCGGCTGCGCGCGCTGGCGGCCGAGCGGTGCGCGTCCGCCGGGATCCGGTTGCGCGTGCCGCGGCCGGGTCTGTGCACGGACAACGGGGCGATGGTGGCCGCGCTCGGCGCTCTCCGGGTCGAGGCCGGCCGGCCCGCGTCAGCTTTGGACTTCGGCGCCGACTCGTCGCTGCCGTTGGAGGTCGTGTGATCGCCCGCATGTGGGAGGCGCGCGTCGCGCCGGGGCGGCTAGCTGACGCCGAGCACTGGGTGACCGAGGTGCTCCTCCGCAGTGCGCTCGATGCGGGTGCGGCCGGCGCGGAGGCGTTCCGTGCGGACGGTGAGGACCCACGCGTCGTCGCGATCACGCGGTGGGCTTCCGAGCCGGCGTGGACGGAGCCGGCGCCCGACGACGCGCTCGTCGTACGCGCGCACGCCTGGCGCTTCGAGGAGCTCGGACCGGCGCAGTGATTGCTTTGATGCAGTGATCGGCGCGCTGTTGCTGGTTGCGGCCGCGGCCCTGCTGGTCGGCGGCGCTGAGCTGTTCGTCGAGAACGCTGCCGGAGCCGGGCGCAAGCTGGGCCTCACGACCCTGGCCATGGGCCTGCTCCTTGCCGGCGCGGAGCCCGAGGAGCTCATCACGGCGGTGATCGCCGCCGTCCGCAACCGGCCCGGCCTGGCCGTCGGCGATGCGGTGGGGGCCAACATCACGATGCTCACGGCGTGCCTGGGGCTGGCCGCCCTGGCCCGCCCGCTCCCGGTGGGCAGGCGGGTGCGCTCCTACGCGGTGATGTCCGCCGCAGCCAGCCTGCTGGCCCTGGCCGCCTTGGCGGACGGCCGGGTCGGAAGGCTCGAGGGCGCCGGACTGCTCGCGGGCTACGCACTCCTGGTGGCGGCGGTCTGGCGACGGGAGAAGGCGCCGCCGGCGCTGGGGGAGCTCGCCGAGCTGGAAGCCGAAGCCGAGCACCACGGCGACGCTTTCGCGGGAGATCGCGCCGGCAGCCACCGAAGCGCTGCGATGGGCCTCGGGCTCGCGTTGGTCGGCGTGGCCATGATGACCGCGGGCGGCGAGGCGGCCGTCGAAGGGGCGATCCGCGTCGTCAAGGCGCTGGGACTCGAGGACACCGCGGTTGGCCTGACGATCCTCGCGCTCGCCACGACGGTTGAGCTCTTCGCGCTGCTCGCTGCGGCGCTCCGCCGAGGGGCCACAGAGATCGCGGTGGCCGGCGTGGTGGGCTCTGCCACGTACAACGCCACGGCGACGTTGGGAGCAGCCGCGGTGGCGGCTCCGCTGCGCACGGACGCGGCGCTGGCGCCCGTCGTACTCGCAGCCGCACTCCCGTTCGCGCTGCTCGCGCTGACCCCGCGCGGCGTGCTCCCGCGGTGGGCCGGTGGGTTGCTCGTGCTGGTGTACGCAGCGTTTGTCGTGCTGGTCTTCAGCTGACGGGTGGGCGGCACACGATCGCCAACGGTTGACCGGCCAGGCGGGTCACGACGACCACCGCGTGCGCGTCGCCGCGCAGCTTGAGGTCGCGCCGAAGCTGATCGGGCTCGATGGCAGAGCCGCGCTTCTTCACGTCGAGCCGGCCGACGCCGCGCGCTCGCAGCACCTCCCGTAGCCGCTTGAGCGAAAACGGCAAGGACTCGAGCACTTCCCAACGGCGCGTGTACGGCGAGCTCGTGTCGGCGTCGGTGGTGACGTAGGCGATCGTGGGGTCGAGCAGCCTTCCCTCGACGAACGCGGCCGCCTCGGCGACGAGCCCGGCGCGGATGACAGCTCCGTCGGGCTCATGCAGCCAGCGGCCTAGGGACCCGGTCTGCGCCGTCATTGCGGACGAGGTCAGCGTGTGGGCGGTGACCGCGGGCTCACTGACGACTGCCCCGCTGGGCGGGGCAACGTCGGACGTCTGGGGTTTCTGTCCGGCCTGTTGCGCGTGTCCGGCCTGTCCGGGTTGTTCCGTTTCTCGCGGCATTGCCCCGCCAGGCGGGGCAGTCGTCATTGGTTTCGCGGGGACCCCCCGCCCGTCCGGCCCCCGCCCGCCGGGCTCCCGCCTCAGCAGGGTCGCGCGGCGGGTGACCCCCGGCGTGGCCAGCGAGCCGGACCACAGCGCCGCCTCTTTGACCTCGCCCTCCCAGGACACCCACTCGGCCTCGACGGAAAGCGGCACCAGGTCGTGGGGGATGCCCGGCGCGACCTTCGCGGCGGCGTCCCGGGACATCAGCAGGTCGCGCAGCCACGGCCAGGGTGGCGAGTAGTCGTTCGGGCGGAACACGCGCCCGCGCCCGGTGCGACGTGCCGGGTCGGCGAACACGACGTCGAACCCCGACAGGTCGTGCTCGACGGCGTCAGCCACGACGACCGTCGCGGTCGGTGCGTTGTGGGCGGCACAGGCCGCCGTCACCGGGTCCCGCTCCACTGCGACGACCCGGCTCACGGCCGTCACCAGGGCTCGCAGGTCGCCACCGATCCCGCAGCCGAGGTCCAGCACCGAGCCGCGACCCCGCAGGCGCTCAGCGCGGTGGGCGGCGACGGGCGCCCGGGTGGACTGCTCGAGGCCGGCAGGGGTGAAGAGCATGGTCCAGGCATCCGGCCCGAACTTCTCGACGGCCCGCTCCCGCAGCTGGGCCTGCGTCCACGCGGCAGCGGCCAGGTCGGCGCCGTACTCGCTCCGTAGCCGCTCCAACGCCCGCAAGGGCTCCGTCCCGAGCAGCCCGCGGGCGGCCTCGAGGGCGGGCTCGGTGAGCGCGGATGGCTCCACAACACCCCCTCGTGTTGACGTCCGCCAACGCGCTGTCTAGTGTTCGGACTGGCACTCAGATAGGTAGAGTGCTAGCAAGATCAAACAGTACGACGAGGCCCTGACCCCCGCGACGGCAGGCCGCCTGCGTCGACACTCTCAGACGGAAGGGGAGGTCACGCGTGACGACCGCCACCAAGGTTTCCATCAAGCCGCTCGAGGACCGCATCGTGGTCCAGGCCAACGAGGCCGAGACGACCACGGCGTCGGGCATCGTGATCCCGGACACCGCCAAGGAGAAGCCCCAGGAGGGCACGGTCATCGCCGTGGGCCCGGGCCGCTTCGACGACAACGGGAACCGCGTGCCGATCGACGTCAAGGTCGGCGACACCGTGCTCTACAGCAAGTACGGCGGCACCGAGGTCAAGTACAGCGGCGAGGAGTACCTCGTGCTCTCAGCCCGTGACGTGCTCGCGATCGTCGAGAAGTAACCGGGCACCAAGCACCTAGCACCATGACGCCGCCCCGGCGCCCCTGCGCGAGCCGGGGACCGGGGCGGCGCCATCTCCGCAGCATTCGCTAGACACCGAGCACCACCGAGAGGACCACATGAGCAAGCAGCTCGCTTTCAAGACCGAGGCGCGTGACGCGCTGCAACGCGGCGTCGACGCCCTGGCGGACACCGTCAAGGTGACCATCGGCCCGCGTGGGCGCAACGTCGTGATCGACAAGAAGTACGGCGGCCCGACCATCACCAACGACGGCGTGACCATCGCCCGTGAGGTCGAGCTCGACGACCCCTACGAGAACCTCGGCGCTCAGCTGGTCAAGGAGGTCGCCACCAAGACGAACGACGTCGCCGGTGACGGGACCACCACCGCGACCGTCCTCGCCCAGGCGATGGTGCGTGAGGGCCTGCGCAACGTCGCGGCCGGCGCCCAGCCACTCGCGCTCAAGGTCGGCATCGAGGCTGCGGTCGAGGCCATCAACAACGAGCTCGTCGCCAGTGCCCGTGAGGTCACCACGCGCGACGAGATCGCTCAGGTGGCCTCCATCTCGGCGCAGGACCCGAGCATCGGTGACCTCATCGCCGAGGCTTTCGAGAAGGTCGGCAAGGACGGCGTCATCACCGTCGAAGAGGCCAACACCATGGGCCTCGAGCTCGAGTTCACCGAGGGCATGCAGTTCGACAAGGGCTACATCTCGCCCTACTTCGTCAGTGACGCCGAGCGCATGGAAGCCGTGCTCGACAACCCCTACGTCCTGATCAACCAGG
>JAVEEJ010000231.1 GCA_030840515.1 Frankiaceae bacterium
GCCGTAGGCCAAGCGAACCTTGCCAGCCCTGCAGGCCTTCGCTAGCTCGACGTATTCCTCAAGGTTGCGGGTGAGCCGCGTCGCCTCCCACACGAGCAGCACGTCGAATGACCCGGCCTTGATGCCCCTGAGGGCTGCCTGCCAGCCCGGCCGAGCCTTCGTCGCGTAACGCGACGCGCTCTTGTCGTTGTCCGTGTAGTGCTGCGCGAGCGTCCATCCGTTGCGCTCAATGACCTTGATCAGCTCGGCGTGCTGCTCTTTCGGGGACCGGCCGACGCCCGACTCGTCATTGCTGACACGGGTGTAAACGGCTACTCGCGGGGCCCTCTGAGTTGTGGTCACTCACCTATGCTACTCAACATCTCAGGCGTGAGGTTGGCCTCCGTGTTGGGGATCCCGCGGTCCTCGGCCTCCTTGTCGGCCATGGCGAGCAGCCGCCGGATCCGGCCGGCGACGGCGTCCTTCGTCAGGGGCGGGTCGGCCAGCGCGCCGAGCTCCTCGAGCGAAGCCTGGCCGTGCTCGATCCGCAGCCGGCCGGCCTCCAGCAGGTGGTCAGGCGCGTCCTCGCCGAGGATCTCCAGGGCGCGGGCGACTCGTGCGGCTGCCGCCACGGCGGCGCGGGCCGAGCGGCGGAGGTTGGCGTCGTCGAAGTTGGCCAGGCGGTTGGCGGTGGCGCGCACCTCGCGGCGCATCCGGCGCTCCTCCCACGCCAGCACGCTGTCGTGCGCTCCCAGGCGGGTGAGCAGGGCGCCGATCGCGTCCCCGTCGCGCACCACGACGCGGTCCACTCCCCTGACCTCGCGCGCCTTGGCGCTCACCCCGAGCCGTCGGGCGGCACCGACGAGGGCCAACGCCGCCTCCGGACCCGGGCAGGTGATCTCGAGCGAGGAGGAGCGCCCGGGCTCCGTCAGCGACCCGTGTGCGAGGAACGCTCCGCGCCAGGCAGCTTCGGCGTCGCACGTCGAGCCGCTGACAACCTGCGGAGGAAGCCCGCGCACCGGACGGCCGCGGCCGTCGATGAGCCCGGTCTGACGCGCCAGCGCCTCGCCCTCACGGGTGACCCGGACCACGTATCGGTTCCCCTTGCGCAGCCCGCCGGCAGCCAGCACGGAGACGTCGCTCGCGTGACCGAACACCTCGGCGACGTCCTTGCGCAGCCGTCGCGCCGTCGCGCCGGCGTCGAGCTCGACCTCGATGACGAGCTTGCCGCTCACCAGGTGCAGCCCGCCCGCGAAGCGCAGCAGCGAGGACATCTCGGCCTTGCGGCAGCAGGGCTTGGTCACCACCAGGCGAGCCAGCTCGTCCTTGACCGACGCCGTCATCGCCATGGTCTCTGGCCTCTCTGTCCGTGCGTCAGGTGGTAAGTCATCGGGCCGCGCCCAGGATGGGGCGGAGTGCAGCGGCCAGCAGCTCCGGGTCGTGGACCGGGCTGCCGTCCCGGCGTCCGACGTCAGCGAGCACCAGCGAAGCACCGAGCTCCGCCGCCGCGTCGCGCAGCCGGTCCGGCTGCGGGACAGCCCGCGGGTCCGCGAGCACGACGTCCACCCCGAGCTCGGGCAGGTGCGCCGCGAGGACCTCGAGGTGGGTCTCCGGCGAGAACCCGTCGGTCTCCCCGGGCTGCGGCGAGAGGTTGAGCGCGACGACCTTGCGCGCCTCGGTGGCCACCAGCGCCTTCGCGAGGTCGGGCACGAGCAGGTGCGGGAGGACGGAGCTGAACCACGAGCCGGGTCCGAGTACGACGACATCGGCCGCCTCAACAGCGCGCACCGCTTCCACGCAGGCGGGCGGACTGTCGGGAACGAGGTGCACGGCCACCACGCGGCCCGGCGTGGTGGCGACCTTCACCTGACCCCGCACCTCGGACACGGCGCCCGGGTCACGCGGGTCGAGGCCGACGACCTCGGCGACGATGTCGAGCGGAGTGGTCGACAGCGGCAGCACCCGGCCGGCGGCGCCGACCAGCTTGGCGACCAGGTCGAGCGCCGCAACAGGGTCGCCGGTGACCTCGCACAGTCCGCTGATGACGAGGTTGCCGACCGCGTGCCCGGCCAGAGGCCCGCTGCCCGAGAACCGGTGCTGCAGCAGGTCGCTCCAGGTCGCCCCCCAGGAGTCGTCGCCTGCGAGCGCTGCCAGTGCCATGCGCAGGTCGCCGGGTGGGAGTGCGCCGATCTCGGTGCGCAGCCGACCGCTGCTGCCACCGTCGTCGGCGACCGTGACGACTGCTGTGACGCGGTCGGTGACCCGGCGCAACGCCGCCAGTGACATCGCGAGGCCGTGCCCGCCGCCCATGGCGACGACGGAGGCACCTGTCCCGGTGCTCACTCGCGCCCCATGTCGCGGTGCACGACGCGCACGTCGAAACCGGTCTCCCCGAGCTTGCGACCGAGGGCGTCCGCCATCGCGACGCTGCGGTGCTTCCCGCCCGTGCAGCCCACGGCGATCGTCAGCCAGTGCTTGCCCTCACGCCGGTATCCCGCACTCAGCACGCCCAGCAGTCCGGCATAGGCGTCGAGGAACGCCGTGGCGTCCGGTTGCCCGAGCACGTAGTCGCGCACCTCCGGATCCC
>JAVEEJ010000296.1 GCA_030840515.1 Frankiaceae bacterium
GACGCCGCGACCGAGCACCTGCTCGCGCGCGACTTCGAGGATGTCGCTCACCCGTGCACCTCCATCGACCAGTGGTGCCGGAATCCTGCCGCATCGAACCGGCCACCCAACGCGGGGCCGAGCGAGCGGCGCGCGACGGCCAGGAAGGTCTCGGGGTCGAGTACGCCGGCGCCGCTGGGAAGCACTCCTGCGAGGGGTTGGCAGGCCACGGTTTCGAGGTCGCTGATGTTGCAGCGCATCGCCAGGTCGGGTTCATCCGGCCAGTCGCCGATCACCAGGCCGCCGAGGCGCAGGCCTCGGTGCGCCATCGCCTCCAGGGTGAGCGCTGTGTCGCTCAAGGTGCCTAGCCCCGGCCGGGTGACCACGAGCACGGCCGCGTCCAGGAGCCGCGCGACGTCGGCGATGGTGCTGCCTTGCTCGTCGTAGCGGACCAGCAGACCGCCCGCACCCTCCACGAGGACCAGGTCACGGTCGTCGAGCTCCCTCACGCGGTGGGCGACGTCGTCGGCCCGCAACGGCTCGATGCCGACCCGCCGGGCGGCGGTTGCCGGCGCGAGCGGGTCCGGGTAGCGGGCCCACTCGTGCAGGTCGTCCGCGCCGCTCAGCCGATGGACATCGTGCAGGTCGCCGTACTCGCCTTCCTCCAAGCCCGTCTGCGCTGGTTTCGCCACCGCGACTGAAGCGCCCCGGTCGCGGGCCAGCGCGGCGACGGCAGCGGTCACCACGGTCTTGCCCACACCGGTGCCGGTGCCGGTCACGACGAGGATCACGTGGGAACCCTATGTTTTGCGTCCATGAGCTACGCCGAGCACGCCGCGGGGCTGGACCCCATCGTCCGTGACGTGCTCGATCGCATGATCGCCCTCGGAATCCCTCGCATGGAGGACGTCGGTCCGGTCGGGGCGCGCGAGCAGTTCAGACGGCTTGTCGCGGCCCGGCTGGTCGGCACCGAGCCACCGGTGGTCGGCTCCGTGGAGACGCGGGTGATCGACGGCCCCGGCGGGCAGCTGCGGTTGAGGATCGCAACCCCCGTCGGCGAAGGCCCCTGGCCGCTCGTGGTGCATCTGCACGGCGGAGGCTGGACGGTCGGGGACATCGACAGCTACGACAACACCATCCGCAGGCTGTGCCGTGATGTCGACGCCGTCGTGGTCAGCGTCGACTACCGACTTGCTCCCGAGCACCCTTGGCCTGCCGGACTTGACGTTGCGTGGGCCGGGTTGCTCTGGGCCGTGTATTCTGCGGACGTGCTCGGCGCCGACTCCAGGGTCGGCATCACCGGCGACAGCGCAGGCGCCCAGCTGGCCGCCTCCTGCACCTTGCGTGCGCGGGACCAGGGCGGCCCGGCGATCACCGCGCAGCTGCTTGTGGTGCCGAGCACCACGATGGTGCGGCTGTGGCCGTCCTATGAGGACAGCGGAATGGGCTACGGGCTCGATGTGCCGCTGATGGCCTGGTACGGCGACAACTACGTGCCCGATCCCGATCGTCGGGCTGGGCCCGAGACGTCTCCGCTCGAGGCCGACTCGCATGCTGACCTGCCGCCCGCGGTCATCGCCGTCGCTACGCACGATCCACTGCGAGACCAAGGACTCGCCTATGCCGACGCCCTTCAGGTCGCCGGTGTGCCAGTCCAGCTGGTGGTTGCCGAGGGCCAGATCCACACCTTCGTCGGCATGGCGGCGATCGCGCCTGCGGCCGAGCGTGCCGTGGGGGAGGCCTATGCGGGCTTCAGGCGGTTGCTGCACCCCCACTAGGTTGCAGCGCATGTCGCAGAACTGGGTGCTCACTGTCGGCAAGAAGGACTTGGCCGACGCCGCGATCGAGGCAGCCGCATCACTGGAGCCCGCGCCGGGCCAGGCGGTGGTGTCGGTGGACCGGGTCGGTCTGACGGCGAACAACGTGACCTATGGCTTGCTGGGCAAGGCGTTCCGCTACTGGGACTTCTTCCCTGCGCCGTCGCCGGACCGCGGCATCGTGCCGGTGTGGGGATTCGGCGACGTTGTCGCCTCCACCACGGAGGGAGTCGCCGTCGGCCAGCGTCTCTACGGCTACTACCCGATGGCAGGACAGCTGCTGGTGACGCCGGGGCGGGTCGACGGGAGCGGTTTCCGCGACATCGCCGAGCATCGGTCCGCGCTGCCTTCGCCCTACAACGCCTACGCACTCACGACCAGCGACCCGTCGTACTCCCTGGAGGACGAGGACCTGCACGTCCTCTACCGCCCGCTGTTCTTCACCTCCTTCATGCTCGGGGACCAGCTCGTCGACCAGGACTTCTGGGGCGCCGAGTCACTGGCCTTCTCCTCCGCCTCATCGAAGACGTCCTACGGCGCGGCGTTCCTGCTGCGGGCGTCCGGGCGTCACGTGGTCGGGCTGACGTCGTCGGGGAACGTCGAGTTCACCAGGTCGTTGGGCGTGTACGACGACGTGTACGAGTACGGCGACCTCGATGCTCTGCCGAAGGTGCCGACCGCGCACCTCGACGTCGCCGGCTCCAGCGACGTGCGCGCCGCGCTTCGCGCATCGCTCGGCGACGCCTTGGTGCGCGAGTCCATCGTGGGTGTGGCGCACCAGGAGAAGGCGTCGGTCGGGACGTTGGGGGATCCCCGCACGGTGGTGTTCTTCGCGCCGGACCAGATGCGCAAGCGCACGGCCGACTGGGGTCGAGCGGGTCTCGACCAGCGCTTCGCGGAGGCGTGGCGGTCGTTCGCGCCCTTCGCCCGAGACCAGGTGGAGGTGGTCGTGAGCTCGGGACCCGAGGCCTTACGCGAGGTGTGGCTCGAGGTGCTGGCGAACAAGACGCCGCCGCGGGTGGGTAACGTCATCCAGCTCTGAGTCAAGCGCTCCTCGGGTTTCTGTGGACAATGTTCATCCACAGCCTGGAACGTGTGGAAAACCTTATCCACAAAGGGTTTTCGGTCCCCTCGACCTGTCGGAGGGTCGTCGTAGTCTGCTCACATGTTCGAGTTGGGAACGCCGAGTGCTGAGGTCGCCGACCTCGATGCGGCGCTGGGCAAGGTCACGAGTGCGGGCGTGCCGATCGACGACGAGCGAGTGCGCGCCAACCTGCAGGTGCTGTTGCCGCTGAAGGCTCAGCTCGACGCGATCATCGGCGTGCATCTGCGCGAGTTCGACGCACGAGACATCTCTCAGCTCGACGGGGTGAAGTCGACCACGGGTTGGGTCGTCGCCCAGTCACGGATCGGCGCCGGGGTGGCTTCTGGCTTGTTGCAGACGGGACGCCGGATGGCTCGCTTTCCGGACCTCGCCGCAGCGCTCGAGGCCGGCCAGACGACGGCAGCACACCTGCGGCTGCTCGATCGCTGCGTGGCCGGCCTGCCCGAGGAGCTGGTGAGCCGGGCCGTCGAGTTTCTGACGCCCTACGCCAAAGACTGCGAGCCGACCGAGTTCGCCGACTACTGCCAGCGTCTGCGCGAGACGCTGCTCCCGGAGCTGACCGACAAGGAGACCGAGGACCTCGACCGCGAGCAGTGGCTCGACGTGTCGGAGTTCGACGGCGGGCTCAAGCTCGACGGCATGCTGCGCGGGATCAACGCCGAGGCCTTCGCCACGGGCCTGGCCCGGTTCACCCAGCTGCGGCCGGACGACGACCGGTCGCCGAAGCTGCGTCGCGCCGACGGACTCGGCGACATGGCGAGGGCCGCGTGCGGCGCCGAGGTGAGCGGGCTGGCCCCTGTGCAGGTCACGGTCGTCTGCGACCTCGTGACGTTGGAGCGCGCTGCGGCCGCCGCCTGGAAGCAGCCGGACCCGTTCGCCTCGTGGCTGCCCGCCGCTGAGGAAGACCTCGTGAGGGGTGCTCGCGGTGAGCGCACGGGAGTGCCGATCGACTGGCGCACCCTCATCGGTCTGGTCACCTCGGGTGAGGTGCGCCGCCTGGTCCTCGGCCCGGACAGCGAAGTCCTCGACCTCGGTCGCACCCAGCGCTTCTTCTCGCGTGCGCAGCGCATCGCCCTGCGTCGCGGCCGTCATCGCTGCGCAGCAAAGGGCTGCCGGGTGCCCTGGGTGGAGTACGACCACCGCCGCGCTTGGGCGGAGGGCGGTGCGACCGACGTGGGTAACGGCGAGCCGTTCTGCGGCCACCACAATCGGCTGCGGACCCAGGGGTGGGAGATCGAGGCGCTTCCCCGCGGCAAGTTCCGCTTCATCAAGCCGTTGGACTGGCATCTACGTCGGAAGCGAAGGCGCAGCCCCCGCATCGCCTAACACCAGGTGCGGGGGGCAGTCGACCACTCCACTAGAATCGCGAAGCACCAACTGCCCGCGATGAGTGACGTCCGCCCACCCTGTGCTGCCTAGGGCCCTGTGCTGCCTAGGGCCCTGTGCTGCATAGGGCCTTGTGCTGCCTACCTCCCCAAGAGCCGAACGTCTCCCTCGGGGAGGGTGGCCCACCAGCGCGCGTAGCGCCGGTAGATCGTCGGCTCGCGATCAGCCAGGAACGCGAGCAGCGCCGCGGCCTCGCCGGCCAGCCCGTCCCAGGCCCGCTTGGGCAGCCGCTGGAACGCGGTGGCCTCGATGCCACCGTCGACCGGCCGCCACACCCCTGCCACCTGACCGTCGACCAGCAGCGTCGGGAGCACGTCGCCGTTGCCCTGGATGACGGCACGCCGGTAGTCGGGCGGGATGAGGCGGCTGCGGTCCGCGTAGGCGAGCAGCACGCTGTCCCACATCGCCATCAGCCGGGGCGGGGCGGGCACGTCGTCGTCGGGGACTGTGCCGGCGGGTACGTCGAACAGCACCGAGCCGTCCGGTCCCTCGAGCTGCACCACCGCGTCACCAAGCTCCTTGATCGCGGTGCGGACCAGCGGTCGGCCGAGCAGCGTGAACTGCGAGACGTCCAGCGGGTTGGCCGGTCCGAATCCCTCCAGGTAGCGGGCAACCAGCCGCCTCACGGACTCAGCGTGGTCGAGCCGGTCCTGATGGCGGGCCGCGACGTAGGACGGCCGCAGCCCGAAGGACCACGGGCCACCGGTGGGGTGGTGCAGCACGCGGGAGAACATCCGCAGCGCCCACCACCCGCCGGGCTTGGGCAACGGACCGAACCGCTGCGTCAGCAACCCCTCGAGTTCCGCACCGGCCCTTGGCTGTCCGGCGTACTCGAGCAGTTCAGCCACGATCGCGTCGGCGTCCGCGGTCGTCAGTCCGGTCGCCGTGAACCGTCGGTCGTTCAGCCGTGAGGCACGCAGGCTCGGCAGCATCGCGCTGTGGAACACCGGGTAGTCGTCGGCGGTCACTGCGTGGAGGGTCAGCCGCAGCAGCGAGGCCTTGACCACCGCGTGGGTGGCGAAAGCCCGGTCGAGCTCACGTGGGTCGAAGTCCTCGATGCGGTTCCACAACGCGACGTAAGGCGAGGGCGGCTCCTGCGCCTGAAGCGCGACGACCCGGCGCACCGCGTCGACGACATCGAGGCGGCCGCGGTCGAGCAGCAGTTGGCGGTCCAACGTCGCACGGTTGAGCTGCCGAGCCGTGAGCCGCATGCGGTTCGTTCCCACCTAACG
>JAVEEJ010000316.1 GCA_030840515.1 Frankiaceae bacterium
GTTCTACGAGGTCCTCGTGCGAGCGTTCTCGGACTCCAACGGCTCGGGCTCCGGCGACTTCACCGGGCTGATCGGCAAGCTGGACTACCTGCAGTGGCTCGGCGTCGACTGCCTGTGGCTGCTGCCGCTCTACGCCTCGCCGTTGAAGGACGGCGGCTACGACATCTCCGACTTCTTCACGGTGCTGCCCGAGTTCGGCACGATCGGTGACTTCGTCGACCTCATCGAGCAGTCACACGCCAGGGGGCTGCGCGTCATCGCCGACCTGGTCATGAACCACACCAGCGACCAGCACCCCTGGTTCCAGGCCTCGCGCAGCGACCCGGACGGCCCTTACGGCGACTTCTACGTCTGGAGCGACACCGACGACAAGTACAAGGAAGCGCGGATCATCTTCGTCGACACCGAGACGTCCAACTGGACGTGGGACCCGGTGCGCCAGCAGTACTTCTGGCACCGCTTCTTCAGCCACCAGCCGGACCTCAACTACGAGAACCCCGCCGTCCAAGAGGCGATGATCGAGGTGCTGCGCTTCTGGCTCGACCTCGGCATCGACGGCTTCCGGCTCGACGCCGTGCCCTACCTCTTCGAGGAGGAGGGCACGATCTGCGAGAACCTCCCGGCCACGCACGAGTACCTGCGTCGGGTCCGCAAGGAGGTGGACAGCAAGTACGCCGACCGCGTGCTGCTGGCCGAGGCCAACCAGTGGCCGAGCGACGTGGTGGAGTACTTCGGCGACGGCGACGAGTGCCACATGGCGTTCCACTTCCCGCTGATGCCGCGGATCTTCATGGCCGCGCGACGCGAGCAGCGCTACCCGATCTCCGAGATCCTCGCGCAGACGCCGCAGATCCCTGACAACTGCCAGTGGGGCATCTTCCTGCGCAACCACGACGAGCTGACCCTGGAGATGGTCACCGACGAGGAGCGCGACTACATGTGGGCGGAGTACGCCCGCGACCCGCGCATGAAGGCCAACATCGGCATCCGGCGCCGCTTGGCTCCGCTGCTCGACAACAGCCGCGACCTGCTCGAGCTGTTCACCACGTTGCTGCTCTCCCTGCCCGGCTCGCCCGTCCTCTACTACGGCGACGAGATCGGCATGGGCGACAACATCTGGCTCGGTGACCGCGACGGCGTGCGCACACCGATGCAGTGGACCGGTGACCGCAACGCCGGCTTCTCCACGGCTGACCCGCAGCGACTCTACCTGCCGACGATCATGGACCCGGTCTACGGCTACCCGTCCCTCAACGTCGAGGCACAGCAGCGCAACACCAGCTCACTGCTGTGGTGGACCAAGCGGATGATCGACGTTCGCAAGCAGCACCCCGTCTTCGGGCTCGGCACGTTCGAGGAGTTGCACGGCTCCAATCCGAGCGTGCTGGCGTTCCTGCGCACCTACCGCGACGACGTGATGCTGTGCATCAACAACCTGTCGCGCTTCGCGCAGCCCGTGGAGCTCGACCTGCGGCGCTGGGAGGGCTACGTGCCCGTCGAGGTGCTCGGCAAGGTGCGCTTCCCTCCCATCGGCCAGCTGCCCTACTTGCTCACCATGGGGGGTCACTCCTCCTACTGGTTCCAGCTGAGCAGGAACACCACCGAGTGAGCCCCGCGCACCCGGGCCTCGAGCGGCTGATCGGCGACTGGCTCCCCCGCCAGCGCTGGTTCGCTACCAAGAGCTCCGGCTTCGACGCGCTGTCCCTGCACAGCCTCGGGACCGTGATCGAGAGCGAGAACGAGCGTGTGGAGGCTGTACTCGCCCGGGTCGACTCGGGGGACACGACGCAGCACTACTTCCTCCCCCTCGCCTGGCACCGGAGCAGCGCTGCGGAGCGCGAGCATGCGCTGATCGGCGCGGTGGACGGCTGGCTCCTCCACGACGGCGCAGTGGACCCCACCACCAACGCGGCCTGGCTCAGGCTCATCGCCGGGGGCTCCCCGGTCGGCGAGCTGCAGCCCGGGCCGAAGGCGGATCTCCCCGACGAGGCAGGTCGCGCACTGGGTGCGGAGCAGAGCAACACCTCGATCGTGTACGGCGACGTGATCTGCAAGGTCTTCCGCCGGTTGGCCCCCACGCCCAACCCTGACCTCGAGGTCACCCGGCGGCTCGGCGAGCTGGGGTCGACCTCCATCGCGCCGGCACTGGGTTGGCTGGAGGGCGCAGGTTTCACCTTGGCGATCGTGCAGCCGTTCCTGCGCGGCGCGTCAGAAGGATGGGCGCTTGCGCTGACCAGCGTGCGGGACCTCTACGCGATGCCGGAAGAGACGGCGGCCGACGCGGGTGGCGACTTCGCGCCGGAGGCTGAGCGGCTCGGCGCCGCGACCGCGAGGCTGCACGCGGAGCTGCGCGCGGCGTTCGGCGTGCGGGCCTCCCCCGGGGAGGCGGCGCGCATGGCCGCACAGATGCGCGAACGGCTGGACGCCGCGGTCGTCGCCGTACCCGCTCTCGCCCGGGTCGCCGCCGGAGTCCGCGCGGTCTACGACGCCGTCGCCGGGATCGACGACCCGCTGGACGTGCAGCGGATTCACGGTGACTACCACCTGGGTCAGGTGCTCCGCACTCAAGACGGCTGGGTGATCCTCGACTTCGAAGGCGAGCCCGCACGGCCCGTGGAGGAGCGCACGGCACCGATGAGCCCCCTGCGTGACGTCGCCGGCATGCTGCGCTCGTTCGACTACGCGGCCCGCCACCTGCTCGCCGACCACGAGCGCTCAGCGATGCTCGACCTTCGCGCGAGCGAATGGGCCGGGCGCAACCGCGCCGCGTTCTGCGACGGCTACGCGGCCGAGAGCGGAGCCGACCCTCGGCAGAGCGGGCCGCTGCTGCGCGCCATGGAGCTGGACAAGGCCGTCTACGAGGTGCGCTACGAGGCGGACCACCGGCCCACCTGGGTCGACATCCCCCTCGACGCTATCGGGCGGCTCGCCTCGCTGGAGTGACCAAGTCGACGCTGCCCGTTTGTTAGCCACGCCGATCCGCGGGAAGGTGGGTTTCGTGCCTGCTACCCCCTCGCCTGCCGTCTCTGAACGCCTCGATCGCCTCGTCGGTGGGGCCGACCACGACCCCCACGGGGTGCTCGGCGCGCACCCGGCGCGCGGCAAGGTGGCCATCCGGGCGCTGCGGCCCGCGGCCAGCGCGGTCACCGCGCTCATCGGGGACGAGCGGATCCCGCTCAAGCGCATCCACGACGGCGGAGTCTTCGAGGCCAAGACCGCAGGCGCGGCCGTCCCCGACTACCGGCTCGAGGTCACCTACGGCGACGGCACGACCGCCGTGGAGGACGACCCCTACCGCTGGCTCCCCACCCTCGGCGAGGTGGACCTGCACCTCATCGGGGAGGGCCGTCACGAGCGGCTCTGGGAGGTGCTCGGATCGCACTGCCGCGAGTACGACGGCACGACGGGCATCTCGTTCGCGGTGTGGGCGCCCAACGCGCGTGGCGTCCGCGTGCTGGGCGACTTCAACTACTGGGACTCGCGCGCCTACCCGATGCGCTCGCTCGGAGCCACGGGCGTCTGGGAGCTCTTCGTCCCGGGCCTTGGGCCGGGCACCCGCTACAAGTACGAGATCCTCGGCTCCGACGGGGTGTGGCGGCAGAAGATGGACCCGTTCTCCTTCGCCACCGAGGTACCGCCGGCCACGGCGAGCGTCGTCTACGAGAGCAGCTACGCCTGGAAGGACGACGACTGGATCGAGCAGCGGGCCACCTCGGCACCGCACGCCGAGCCGATGAGCGTCTACGAGGTGCACCTCGGGTCTTGGCGGCAGGGCCGCTCCTACCGCGAGCTCGCTGACGAGCTGGTCGACTACGTCAAGGACATGGGGTTCACCCACGTCGAGCTGCTCCCGGTCGCCGAGCACCCGTTCGGCGGGTCGTGGGGCTATCAGGTCAGCGCCTACTACGCGCCCACCGCCCGCTTCGGGGAGCCGGACGACTTCCGCCACCTCGTCGACAGGTTCCACCAGGCGGGGATCGGCGTCATCGTCGACTGGGTTCCCGCGCACTTCCCCAAGGACGCTTTCGCCTTGGCCCGCTTCGACGGCGGCCCGCTCTACGAGCACGCCGATCCGGAGCGCGGCGAGCACCCCGACTGGGGCACGCTGGTCTTCGACTTCGGCCGCAACGAGGTGCGCAACTTCCTCGTCGCGAACGCGCTCTACTGGCTCGAGGAGTTCCACATCGACGGGCTGCGCGTGGACGCCGTCGCGTCGATGCTCTACCTCGACTACTCGCGCAAGGCGGGTGAGTGGACACCCAACGAGTTCGGCGGGCGGGAGAACCTCGACGCCGTGCGGTTCCTGCAAGAGATGAACGCGACGGTCTACCGCCGCGTCCCCGGCGTGGTGACGCTCGCCGAGGAGTCGACCGCGTGGCCCGGTGTCACGAGGCCCACCCACGTCGGCGGCCTCGGCTTCGGCTTCAAGTGGAACATGGGCTGGATGCACGACACGTTGGCCTACGCCGAACGGCCACCGATCTACCGGCAGTTCCACCACCACCAGATGACCTTCGCGATGATGTACGCCTACTCCGAGAACTTCGTACTGCCCATCAGCCACGACGAGGTGGTGCACGGCAAGGGCTCGCTGCTGCGCAAGATGCCCGGCAACCAGCCCGAGCAGCTCGCTTCGATGCGCGCACTGCTGGCCTACATGTGGGCGCACCCCGGCAAGCAGCTGCTGTTCATGGGTTGCGAGATCGCCCAGCCCGAGGAGTGGTCGGAGGGTTCTTCGCTGCGCTGGGACCTGCTGCAGTGGCGCGACCATGAGGGCATGCAGCGGATGGTTCGTGACCTCAACCGGGTCTACGCCGAGCACCCGGCGCTGTGGACGCGGGACATCGACCCCGCCGGGTTCGAGTGGATCGACGCCAACGACGCCGCCGGCAACGCGTTCACCTTCCTGCGCACCGGCGCCGACGGCTCGCACGTGGCATGTCTGGCCAACTTCTCCGGGACGTCGTACGGCGACTACCGGGTCGGGCTACCTGCCGCGGGCGTCTGGCAGGAGATCCTCAACACCGACGCCGAGGCGTACGCCGGCACGGGCGGCGGCAACTACGGCCAGGTGATCGCGACCGACGACCCGTGGCACGGGCGCCCCGCCTCGGCCACGGTGCACATCCCCGCGCTCAGCGTGGTCTGGCTCGCGCAGCCGGGCACATGACCGCACGCGTCTGGCCCGGGTCGGCGTACCCGCTCGGGGCGACCTTCGACGGCACCGGCACGAACTTCGCCCTCTTCAGCGAGGTCGCCGAGCGGGTGGAGCTCTGCCTGTTCGACGCCGACGGGACGGAGGAGCGGATCCACCTGCGCGAGGTGGACGGGTTCGTCTGGCACGGCTACCTGCTCAACGTCGGCCCGGGCCAGCGCTACGGCTACCGGGTCCACGGGCCCTACGAGCCGGACCTGGGGCACCGGTGCAACCCCGCCAAGCTGCTGCTCGACCCCTACGCCAAGGCGATCGACGGGGAGATCGACTGGGCCCAGGCGTGCTTCTCCTACGACTGGGACGACCCCGAGTCGCGCAACGACGAGGACTCCGCCCCGCACATGTCCAAGTCGGTCGTGATCAGCCCATTCTTCGACTGGGACAACGACCGCCACCCCCGCACCCCCTACAACGAGACCGTGATCTACGAGGCGCACGTCAAGGGGCTGACGAAGACCCACCCCGGCATCCCCGAGGAGCAGCGCGGGACCTACGCGGCGGTGGCCCACCCGGTGATGCTCGAGCACTACAAGAAGATCGGTGTCACGGCCATCGAGCTGATGCCCGTGCACCAGTTCGTGCACGACAGCCACCTGGTCGAGCGCGGGCTGCGCAACTACTGGGGCTACAACACCATCGGCTTCCTCGCGCCGCACAACGGCTACGCGTCCTCGGGGCAGGACGGCCAGCAGGTGCAGGAGTTCAAGGCGATGGTGAAGGACCTGCACGAGGCAGGCCTCGAGGTGATCCTCGACGTGGTCTACAACCACACCGCCGAGGGCAACGAGCGAGGCCCGACGCTGTCCTTCCGCGGCATCGACAACGCCGCCTACTACCGGCTCGTGGACACCGACCGGCAGCACTACTACGACACCACGGGCACCGGCAACACCCTGCTGATGCGGCACCCGCACGTGCTGCAGCTGATCATGGACTCGCTGCGCTACTGGATCCTGGAGATGCACGTCGACGGGTTCCGCTTCGACCTCGCGTCGTCCCTGGCCCGGCAGTTCCACGAGGTGGACCGGCTCTCGGCGTTCTTCGACCTCGTCCAGCAGGATCCGGTCGTGAGCCAGGCCAAGCTGATCGCGGAGCCGTGGGACGTCGGTGAGGGCGGCTACAACGTGGGGCAGTTCCCGCCGCTGTGGACGGAGTGGAACGGCAAGTACCGCGACACCGTGCGCGACTACTGGCGCGGTGAGGATGCGGCGCTTGCCGAGCTGGGCTCACGGCTGACGGGCTCGAGCGACCTCTATGAGCAGGATGGGCGCCGTCCGGTTGCCTCGATCAACTTCGTCACCGCTCACGACGGCTTCACCCTGCACGACCTGGTCTCCTACAACGACAAGCACAACGAGGCCAACGGCGAGGGCAACAACGACGGCGAGAGCCACAACCGCTCGTGGAACTCCGGGGTCGAAGGCCCCACCGACAACCTCGATGTGATCGCGCTGCGCGAGCAGCAGAAGCGCAATTTCCTCACCACGCTGCTGCTGTCGCAGGGCGTGCCGATGCTGCTGCACGGGGACGAGCTCGGGCGAACCCAGCGGGGCAACAACAACGTCTACGCGCAGGACAACGAGCTGTCGTGGATCGACTGGGAAGACGCGCGCGAGCACACCGTGCTGATGGACTTCGTGGAGCAGCTGACCGCCTTGCGCCGCAAGCACCCGGTTTTCCGCCGGCGGCGTTTCTTCGCTGGGCGGCCCGTGCGCGGCTCGGACGGGCTCGCCGACATCGCCTGGCTTCGCCCCACGGGCGAGGAGATGACCGATGAGGACTGGGACAGCGGCTTCGCCAAGTCCGTGGCGGTCTTCCTCAACGGTGACGCGATCCGCGAGTCCGACGCTCGTGGCGAGCCGGTGCAGGATGACTCGTTCCTGCTGCTGCTCAACGCTCACCACGAGGCGATCGAGTTCACCCTCCCGGAGGAGGGACTGGGCAGCAGCTGGAGCGTAGAGATCGACACCGCACTTCCCGTGAGCGCCGAGGAGCGCCACGCCAAGGCTGGAGAGAAGGTGCCCGTGGATGCCCGCTCGATGGTGGTCCTCCGTCGTTCCTTCTGATCCCTCCGTGGATCGCCGTCACGGGCCCCGGCCGCGTGCGACCTATCGCCTGCAGCTCCACGCGGGGTTCACCTTCGCCGACGCCGAGGCGCTGGTCCCCCAGCTCACGCTGCTCGGTGTCACGCACCTCTACCTCTCCCCCGTCCTCGCGCACACGCCGGGCTCCACTCACGGCTATGACGTGGTGGACCACACCCGGGTCGACGACGAGCTCGGCGGTCGCGCCGGCTTGGAGCAGCTCGCGGCCACCGCGCACGCCGCGGGGCTCGGGTTGCTCGTCGACATCGTCCCGAACCACATGAGCGTCGCGGCGCCCGAAAACCTCAACCCGGCGTGGTGGGCGGTGCTCACCGATGGCCCGAGTGCGTCCACCGCGCACTGGTTCGACATCGACTGGGCTGCGGGCGAGGCGCGCGTCGTGCTACCGGTGCTCGGCGACGACGCCGACGCCGTCCACCGCGAGGACGGGATCGTCCGCTACCACGAGCACCGCTTCCCGGGTGACGACACCCACTACCGGCTGGCGCACTGGCGCGAGGCACCGAGCTACCGCCGGTTCTTCGACGTCACCACGCTCGCGGGACTTCGGGTCGAGGACCCCGATGTCTTCGATGCCACCCACAGGCTGCTGCTCGAGCTGCTCGATGCAGGCGTTGTCGACGGCTTCCGCATCGACCACCCCGACGGCTTGGCCGACCCGCGCGGCTACCTGGTCCGGCTGGCCCACGCGACCCGCGGCGCGTGGACCGTCGTCGAGAAGATCGTGGAAGCGGGCGAACACCTGCCCCAGGACTGGCCGTGCGCCGGCACCACCGGCTATGACGCCCTGCGCCTGCTGGACGGCGTACTCGTCGACCCGCTTGGCGAGGAGCCCCTGACGCAGCTCTGGTCGCGGATCGAGCCCGACAGCTGGGAGCAGGTGCTCGAGCGCAGCAAGCGCCTGGTGCTCGACAAGGTGCTCGGCCCCGAGCTCACGCGGCTGCAGCGCCGCCTCGCGAACGAGCAGCTGCACGAGGCCGCGCTCGAGCTGCTCGTCGCGATGCCGGTCTACCGCACCTACCTCGACGACCGAGACCCGCGTCCCGAGGACCTCGCCGTACTCGGTGCCGCGCGTGCTCTGGCGGCGCAGCGCAGGCCCGATCTCAGCGCCGCCGTCTACGAGCTGGTCGAGCGCCTCGTCACCGGCGACGACCCTGAGCTGACCCGGCTCTTCCAGCAGACCAGCGGCCCGGTCATGGCCAAGGCCGTGGAGGACACCGCGATGTACCGCTGGCACCGGCTGGTCGCGCTCAACGAGGTCGGGGGCGACCCCGGCCGCTGGGGGGTCAGCCTCCAGGAGTGGCACGAGGCGTGCAGCCGCCGCCAGCGCGACGAGCCGTTGGCACTGACCGCCCTGACCACGCACGACACCAAGCGCAGCCACGACGTCCGCACCCGGCTCATCGCGCTCTCGGAGCTCACCGAGCTGTGGGCGCAGCAGCTGAACGCCTGGATGCTCGCGTTGCGGGAGCACGGCGTTCCCGACGCCGCGGCCGCCTACCTGATGCTGCAGTCCCTGGTCGGGGCCTGGCCGATCGACGCCGACCGGCTCGGTGCCTACCTGGAGAAGGCGACCCGCGAGGCGAAGCTGCACACGTCCTGGACGGATCCGAGCAGCGAGTACGACGCCGCTGTGCAACAGGCGGTCGGCCGCGCGCTGACCGACGCCGAGCTCATGCAGTCGATCGAGCAGTTCGTGACCGAGATCGCGCCCCTGGGCCGGCGCAACTCGCTGAGCGCACTCGCTCTGCAGCTGACCATGCCGGGCGTTCCGGACACCTACCAGGGCGGCGAGCTCGAGGACCTGTCGTTGGTGGACCCCGACAACCGTCGGCCGGTCGACCACGAGCTGCGGGGCAAGCTGTTGGAGCAGCTCGACGGGCTCTCCACGGACGCGGTGCTGGAGCGGGTCGACGAAGGACTGCCGCGGCTGGCTGTGCTGAAGGCCGGC
>JAVEEJ010000079.1 GCA_030840515.1 Frankiaceae bacterium
GGCGCAGCGGGCTGCCGGAGCCGAGCAGGTGGCGCTGACCGACGACCTCGTCGACGGTGCGCGGCCGCATCCTGACCGCCAGCGGCGCGTTGGCGCTCAGCGCCTCAGCGGCGGCAGCGCTGAACAAGTCAGCACTGAACAGGTCGGCCACACCGAGACCCTATGCGGGCGCGACCCGTGCCCCGTTCGTGGAAATGGGCTTCACGCTCGACAAAGCCCACATTCAGGGAGTCTGGAGGGCAAAAAGCGGCGCGCCTCCGGCGCTAGATCCGGCTGGCGCGCAGCTTCTCGAGCGCCTCCGCCAGGATCGCCTCGCCATCGGCGTCGTTGCGCCGCTCACGGACGTAGGCCAGGTGGGTCTTGTAGGGCTCGTTCTTGGGCGCGGAGGGGGCGTCGTCCTTGTCCCGTCCGGCAGGGAAGCCACAGCGGGGGCAGTCCCAGGTGTCGGGTACGGCGGCATCGGTCGCGAACGACGGTCGCGTCTCGTGGCCGTTGGTGCAGTAGAAGGAGATCCGCTGCCGGGGTGCGGAGTCGCCCCGCTCTGCCTCGCCCATCGGTCCGGCGCCGACTCGGCTCCCGCGAATCGCGCTGCCACCTGCCACGGTGCTGCTCCCTGCTCGGTCGGTGCTGCTCAGGTCGTGCTGCTCAGGTCGTGCGCTGGTCGATCGTGTGGTGAGTGTACGGCGGATCAGGGCTTGAGGAGCAGACCCAGCGCGATGATGCTCGCCGCCCACACGATGCCGCACATGATCGTGAACCGGTCGAGGTTCTTCTCCGCGACGCTGGATCCGCCCACCGCCGAGGAGATCCCACCACCGAACATGTCGGACAGACCGCCGCCCTTGCCGCGGTGCAGCAGGATCAGCAGCATCAGGAACAGGCTGGTGATGATGAGCACGACGGAGATCGTGGCGGTCACGGGAGCATCCTTAGGGAGCGAGTACGGCGACTACGGCGGTCGAGCGGCCAGGTAAGCCTAGCGGCTAGCCGCTGGGCTCAGACCAGCTTGAGCTCTTCCGCGTAGTGACACGCCGCTGGGTGCCCCTGGCCGCGGTCGATCAGCTCGGGCACGTCGTTGATGCACAGCTGGCGCTGCTCGTCGGTGAGCTCGTTAGCGAACTTCTGGCAGCGGGTGCGGAAGCGGCAGCCGGAGGGCGGGTTCACCGGGCTCGGGACGTCGCCGGTGATGACGATGCGCTGGCGGGTGCGCTCCTTGCGAGGGTCAGGCAGCGGGATGGCTGAGATCAGCGCCTGCGTGTAGGGGTGCGCCGAGCGCTCGAACAGCTCGTCGGCCGTCGCGGTCTCGATGATCCGGCCCAGGTACATCACCGCGATGCGGTCCGCGGTGTGCCGCACCACGGACAGGTCGTGGGCGATGAACACGTAGGACAGGCTCAGCCGCTCCTGCAGCTCCTCGAGCAGGTTGATGACACCGGCCTGGATGGAGACGTCGAGCGCGGAGACGGGTTCGTCGAGGACGATCACCTTGGGCTCGAGCGCGATGGCGCGGGCGATGCCGATGCGCTGGCGCTGACCGCCGGAGAACTCGTGCGGGTAGCGGTTGCCGTGCTCGGGGTTGAGGCCGACCTGCTTGAGCAGGTCGCGGACCTTGTCCTTGCCACCGTTCGCATACAGCCCGTGGATCCGGAGCGGCTCGGCGATGATCTCGTTGACCGTGATGCGGGGGTTCAGCGACGCGTAGGGGTCCTGGAAGACGATCTGCATGTCGCGACGCAGCGCGCGCAGGTCGTCCTTGGACATCTTGGTGATGTCACGGCCCTCGAACAGCACCTCACCGGCGGAAGCCGGCTGCAGGTGCAGCACGGCGCGCCCCGTGGTCGACTTCCCGCAGCCCGACTCACCGACGATCCCGAGCGTCTCACCCGGGTAGAGGTCGAAGTCGACGCCGCACACGGCGTGCACCTGCCCCACGATCCGACGGATCAGGCCCTTGCTCCGGACCGGGAAGTGCTTGACGAGTCCGCGCACGCTCAGCACCGGCTCACGCCCCATGCCGCTCACTGCGCCGGCTGGGCTCTGGGTCGCTGCGGTCACTGGTTGGGTCCCTCGGCTTCGGCGGCGATCAGGCTGGCGTCGGAGGAGAACGGCTTGAAGAAGTCGCTGGGCTGTGCCCCGTCGAGCCGCTCGCTGTAGTGGCAAGCCGCCAGGTGGGCCGGTGTCGTGGTGGGCCGCAGCAGCGGCTCCTCCTGCTCGCACAGGTCCGTGGACAGCGGGCAGCGCGGCGTGAACGGGCAGCCCTGCGGAAGGTTGATCAGCGAGGGCGGCGACCCGAGGATCGGGGTGAGGCGGCTGTCACCCCGCTTGTCGAGACGGGGCAACGAGCCCAGCAGGCCCAGGCTGTAGGGCATCCGAGGCTCGTAGTAGATCTCGTCGACACTGCCGATCTCGACCGGCTTGCCCGCGTACATGACGAGCACGCGGTCCGCCTGGCCGGCGACCACGCCGAGGTCGTGGGTGATGAGCACCATCGCCGCGCCGGTCTCGGACTGGGCCGTCTCAAGGACATCGAGAACCTGCGCCTGCACGGTCACGTCGAGGGCCGTCGTGGGCTCGTCGGCGATGATCACGTCGGGGTTGTTCGCCATGGCCATCGCGATGACGACGCGCTGGCGCATGCCGCCGGAGAACTCGTGTGGGTAGTTGCTCGCACGCTCCTTGGCGTTGGGGATGTTCACCATGTCGAGCAGGTCGACTCCGCGGGTCCACGCCTCGGACTTCGACACATCGCTGTGCGCGAGCACGGCCTCGGCCATCTGGTAGCCGATGGAGTAGACCGGGTTGAGCGAGGTCATCGGGTCCTGGAAGATCATGGCGATCTTCTTGCCGCGCACCCGGGTCATCTCGTGCTCGCTGACGCCGACGAGCTCCTCGCCGCGGAACTTCACCGACCCTGAGATCCGGGCCGACTTCGGCAGCAAGCCCATGATCGCCAGTGAGGTCACCGACTTGCCCGAGCCCGACTCACCGACGATCCCGAGGACCTCCCCCGGCGCCAGCGAGTAGCTGACCCCTCGGACCGCCTGGACGGCGCCGTCGTCCGTGGGGAACTCGACGGTGAGGTTGTCGACGACGAGCAGCTCGCTCGCAGGGGACCCGACCGGCTCGCTCAAGGTCGTGGTGGTGGTGTCTGTCACGCGCGAACCCTCGTCTGCGTCGGGTC
>JAVEEJ010000172.1 GCA_030840515.1 Frankiaceae bacterium
CGTGGTAGCGCGCCGGTGGCGCGGTCTCCGCGCCGAGGTCGACGTCGAGGTTGCCCAGGCTCAGGTCAGGCTCGGCGGCCAGCGCGATCGCGCCCAGCAGTGACGCCACTGCGCGCTCGACAGCGTGTAGCTCCTCGACGATGTCTCCCACCGGGTCACGGCCGGCCGGGTCGGTGGCGAGTCGGGTCAGGCGAGCGGCAGAGTCACGCAGCACATTGAGCGCCGGTGCGGTGTGAGCTCCCAGATCGCCGAGTGCGCGGGCGGTTTCGCCCGCTGCGGCCGCGGCTTCGACGGCCTCGTCGCGCGACTCGACCAACGCAGCGACCGACAGCCACGACTCGGCCTGCTGCACCAGGACACCGGCGAGTGTCGCCTCACGGCGGCCGAAGGCCGAAGCGCCGGCCGGACGGCGGGCGACGAGTACGGCGAGCGGGGCACCGGGCTCACCGAGGATCGCGGAGCAGAACGGACGGCCGTTCTCTACGCCCGTGGTCACGCCACCAGCCCCGAGGGCGCGCAGCACCCACGGCTCGTCGAAGGTGTCGACCTCGACCCGGCGGCGCTCCCCCACGCCGAACTCGTCCCCGGCGTAGCGCACCGGGCCATCGGCGTCGAGCAGCAGCATCTCCACGTCAGCCCCGCCGAAGAGCCGGGCCGCAGCGGTGAGCACGACTTGCGCCGCCGCGTCGGCGGACTTCTGCAGCGCCTGCTCTTGGCCGCGGGCAAGCTCGGCGAACAGCCGCGCCTCCGCCGCTCGCGCAGTCTGCTCGTCGTAGGAGGACCACAGCAGGATCATCGGGACGAGCAGGCCGAACAGTCCGAGCGGTGCATGCACCGCGAGCCACGCAGCGAGCAACCCCATAGACGTCGTACCCGTGGCATGCACCGCGGCGAGGAACGCACTCGCGCGGAACACGGAGAGCACCTTCTGCTGCGTCGCGAACGACACCGCGAGCGCGACCATCGCGTTGTTGACGAACCAGAACAGGCCCATGCCGGCCATCGCGCCGAGCACGCCACCCGCGAGGTGGGTCGACAGCGCAGAGCCCAGCGCCGCGCCGGCAGCGAACTGCGTGACGTTGAACCAGAGCTTGAGCGGCGGCTGACGGCGGACGGTCTGGGCGACCAGCACGCCGAGCGCGACGCCGACCACGCACCAAGCCCCGTCGGCCAGCACGAACGCCGCCGCCATCACGCCCTCGAACAGCGAGAAGGTCCAGCGCTGCCGGCCGAACGACATGTGCACGACCGCCACCTCGGAGATCGCCACACCCGCAGCGAGCGCGGGCAGCGCCCACCAGGCAGGGGCGCCCCAACCGGTGGCGATGGCGACGGCCGTGGTGACGACGGCAGCGAGTACGGCGACGCTCCGGATCCGGGTCATGGGCGCGGCGCTCACTCGTCGTCACCCCACTCGGCAGCGGACCAGGAGCCCGCCGACCACGAGCCCGCGGACCAGGAGGAGCCGGACCACGAGCTGCCGGACCAGGACGAGCCGGACCACGAGGAGGCGGACCAGGAAGAGCCCGACCACGAGCTGCCGGACCAGGAGGACGCGCTCCACGAGGAGGCCGACCAGGACGACGCGGTCCACGAGCTGCTCTGCCACGCCTGCGACGACCAGGAGCTCGCCGACCAGGAGCTGGCCTGGGCGGTGTCCGACCAGGCGGAGTCGAGCAGGTCGCGCCAGTCGCCGTGGCGCCAGGCGTTGTCGGCGAAGGCCGCCGCGTCGAGGCTGCCCTCACCGGTGGTCGAGGGAGTGGAGGCGACCGCGGCATCCGCCACGTTGAGCAGGCCCTGCCCGGAGCGCCGGCTCTGCCCGATCGGGTCGGCCGCGCTGCGCAGCGAGGGCTTCACCTGGTTGAGCGTCGCGTCGGGGTGGCTGGAGAGGAACTCGGCTGCCACACCGGTAGCGATGGCTGTCGACTCGCTGGTGCCCGAACCGCGCCACAGGCCGTCGCGCTGCTTGGACGCCGGGTTGGCCCGGGCGATGGTCGAGTTCGCGGGGAGGATGCCGAGCAGGCCGACACCGGAGGCGACGAGGTCGGGCTTGCGCACGCCGGCGACGGAGCCGTAGCCGCTGAAGTCCGCGACGTCGACGTCGTGCTTGCCGCCCTTGCTCGCCAGGTCGGCGGCACCGACGGTGAGCACCCGCGGGTCGAGGCCGGGGTCACCCACCTCGCCGGGGGTGTTGCCCACGGCGGCGACGACCGCGACGCCCGCGGCCTGGACGTGCTCGACCGCGACGGTCAGCGGGTCCTCGCCGTAGTGGGCACCGGGCTTGGGGTGCGCGAGCGCGATGTTGACGAGCTGGATCTTCGGTGACTGCACAGCGACCCAGTCCAGGCCGGCGAGCACTTCGGACAACGAGGTCACGCCCTGCCGGTCGGCGACCTTGACCACCACCACACGCGCCATCGGCGCCACGCCGAGCCCACGCTTTCCGGTTCCGTCGACCGGGCCACCGGCGATGAGGGTGGCCATGAACGTGCCGTGCCCGTAGCCGTCGGTGAAGCGACCCGTCGTGCGCGCCTCCCCGCCCTCGGCCAACGCCGAGGTGTCGACACCGTCAACGAGGCGGCCGGACGCGCGGTCAAGCGCTGCCGAGTCGGAGACACCGGTGTCGAGCAGCGCCACTGTCACGCCTGCGCCGGCGCGGGGCTTGCCGGCGGAGGAGCCGAGGCCCTCCCAGGCGAACACGCTCCGGCCGTTCCCGTGGTTGTCGCTGGCGGTGCTGAGCGCGACGTCGGGCGACACGCCGCGCACGCCTGGCACGCCGGCCAGGTGCTGCAGGGCCGACCGAGTGCCGGTGACGACGGCCGCGTCCACGTGGCCGTAGCGCGCGAGGACGCGCACGCCGGGCAGCGCAGTAGTAGAAGAGGAGAGAGCGACCACGGCCCGGTAGCTCGGCTCGGTGGTTGCGGCGCTCGGGGACGGTGCCGTGGCCAGGGACGGGGCGGCGGTCAGCACTGCGGCAAGTCCAAGCCCGAGCGTGAGCCCTCTCGTCCGACCGTTCCGGTGTCGCACCGATTGCCTCCAGGTCGCAGTTGGGTCCTTCACGCGCTTCGGCAGGTGGAAGGCCGGACTTTCGCCTCAGCACAAGGGGCCACCCGGTCGGCCTAGCGCTACTCCGTCCGGTTTGTCGGAACTGGGCCGGAACCGGGCCGGCCAGGTCCCACCCACTCGTGGCTACAGCCAGTGACTAGGGCGGCCGAAGAGAGAAAAGCGTCCCCGTGGGGGGACGTGGTTGGGCCGTCCGGCGTAGCGCCGGAAGGTGCCAGACAGACGTGGAGGTACCCATGACCGCACTTGCCGAGAGCTCTGGCCTTCCCGGCCAGGCGACAGGCTTCACGGCGATGGTGGTCGACGACCACCCACTGGTGCGCGAGTCGATGGTCAGCCGCCTGACGGCCATGGGCGCTCGCGACGTCGTCGAGGCCGCCAGCATCGGTGAGGCGCGTGCCCGCGCCAACGCCAGCGGCCCGCGCGACCTCTGCGTGCTCGACGTCGGCCTGCCCGACGGCTCCGGTCTCGACCTGGTCGCCGACCTGCGCGCCGCCGGCTGGACCCGGCTCGTCGTGCTGTCCGCCGCCGACGACCCCTACACCGTGCGCGCCGCCTTCGTGGCCGGCGCCCAGGGCTACCTGCTCAAGTCCGCCTCCCCCGTGGTCGTGGCCGACGGCGTGCGCCGCGTGCTCGACGGCGGCGTGTACGCCGACCCCTCCGTCGCCTCACTGCTCGCGGCGGGTCTTCGTGGTTCACCCGTGCAGGAGGGCGTCAACGACCTGTCCGGCCGCGAGGTCGAGGTGCTCCGCTTCGTCGCCGACGGCCGCAGCAACAAGGAGATCGGCGAGGCCCTCGGGCTCTCGGCGCTCACCGTGAAGAGCCACCTGGCCCGGATCGCCCGCAAGCTCGGTACCGGCGACCGTGCCGAGATGGTCGCGCTCGCCATGCGCGCCGGGGTCATCCGCTAGCAAGATCCGCACTTGCCTGCGGCGAGTGTGACCGGTCTGCGCCCGTTGACCGTTTACGGTGGGTCCGATGACCGCGCCGGAGCCTGCTGAGCCAGCGGTGCCTGTAGAGCCAGCGGAGCCTGTAATGCCGCTCGAGGCTCCTGCGAGTACGGCGGTCCCGCTCACCCAGCCTCGCGAGGGTGTCCCCCAAGTCGTCGAGACCACTCAGGCGCTGGCCGCGGTGTGCGCAGCGATCGCCGAGGGCAGCGGTCCGGTGGCGGTCGACGCCGAGCGGGCCTCGGGCTACCGCTACGGACAGCGCGCCTACCTGGTCCAGCTCAGGCGCGAGGGGTCGGGCAGCCACCTCATCGACCCGATCGCCGTACCCGACCTGACCTCTCTGACTGAGGCCATCGGTGACGCGGAGTGGATCCTGCACGCCGCATCGCAGGACCTGGGCTGCCTCGCCGAGGTGGGCCTGGTGCCCGCGAAGCTGTTCGACACCGAGCTCGCGGCGCGCTTGACCAACCACGTCCGCGTCGGGCTCGGGCCGCTGATCGAGGAGACGCTCGGGTTCGCGCTGGAGAAGGGCCACTCGGCCGCGGACTGGTCGACCCGGCCGCTGCCCGAGCCGTGGCTGCGCTACGCGGCGCTCGATGTGGAGCTGCTCGTCGAGCTGCGGGAGGTCCTGGTCAGGGAGCTGGAGGAGCAGGGCAAGACGGAGTGGGCGGAGGAAGAGTTCGCCGCCGCCATGAGCGCCCCGCCGGCAGCGCCGCGGGTGGATCCGTGGCGGCGGACCTCCGGGGTGCACAAGGTGCGCACCCGCCGCCAGCTCGCAATCGTCAAGGAGCTCTGGGAGGCCCGGGACGCCCGTGGGCGAGCGCGCGACATCGCGCCCGGGCGGGTGCTGCCGGACGCCGCGATCCTGTCCGCCGCCGTCGCCACCCCGAAGTCGGTCGACGCCCTGCTCGCGCTCCCCGGCTACTCGGGGCGCGGGACCCGCAAGGCGATCGACATCTGGTGGGCCGCGATCGAGCGGGCGCTCGCGCTCGACGAGAACGACCTGCCCCCGCGCACCGGGCCGCCCGGTGACGGGCCGCCTCCAGCAGCGCGCTGGCCGGAGCGCGACCCCGCCGCTGCCTCCCGCCTCGCAGCGCTGCGCGAGGTGATCGCCGCGCTGTCCGAGGAGTGGGCAGTGCCTGCCGAGAACCTGCTGCAGCCCGACGCGCTGCGCCGCCTCGCGTGGACCCCGCCCGCCCCGGTGACGACCGAGTCAGTGGCCGCCGTACTCGCCTCCCATGGCGCCCGCCGCTGGCAGATCGGGCTGGTCGCGGAGCGGTTCGCCGTCGCCCTCACCACGGCGGCTGACTGAATAACGCAACGCGGGCGTTGCCGATTTGACGGCGGCCGGAAGTTGAGGTTGGGTTTTCTCATGTCCACGGGCCAGACGCTGCTGCTCGGCGCTATCGCCGGTTCCACGATCTTCATCGGGCTACCGCTGGGCCGGATGCGCAGTCCGCGCCGCGGGTTCACCGCACTGCTCACGGCGATCGCGGTCGGCATCCTGACGTTCCTGATCGTGGACATCTTCGCCCACGCCGCGGAGCCGGTGGAGGGCTCGCTGGACGCTGCGGTGCACGACAACGGGTCGGTGATCCGGGCGGCTGGGCTCTCCC